>DASRQG010000070.1:0-8729 GCA_035645995.1 Mariniphaga sp.
TATCGTTTATCGGGAGAAGATAAAATTGTTGTTGATGGACTATTAAATGAATCTTCCTGGTGGAAGGCTGAACACAAAGGAAATTTTCTGGAAAAAGAACCTTTCCCTTTGATACCCATGATCGAGGAATCAGAATTTGCAATTTTATATGATGATGAGAATCTGTATATTGGTGTTTGGTGTTGGGATTCAGAACCGCATAAAATTATTCAGCAGCTATCGCCCCGGGGAACTACAGCACCCGATCATTTAATGCTATTTGTGGATAGTTATCATGATCATCGTACCGGATATAAATTTAGTGTTTCTCCTACAGGTGTACAATTAGACGAACTAAGATATGATGATGTAAAACGCGATAATAACTGGAATGGAATATGGTATTCGGAAGGGACTGTTGATGAAAAGGGTTGGTATGCGGAAGTAAAAATACCTTTTTTTAATTTCAGATACCCACCCGACAGCTCTCAAACCTGGGGATTCAATATAATGCGTAACATTTCAAAAAATGCCTCCCGCGGACAATGGAAACCTCATCTCCCTGAATGGGACAATACAACCCGTATGTCACAAATGGGCAATATAGAAAATATCAGAAACATCAGCTCCGGAAGAACTTTTGAAATCAGGCCCTATGGAGTAGCCAGTTTATCTGAGTCAGTGAATCAGAACCCTTTGAGAACATTTAGCTTTGGAGGCGATGTCAGGTATAGCCCCAGCCCAAATCTCACCGTCGATTTTACTTTTAATCCTGACTTTGCTCAAGTAGATGCAGATGTATTCGAAATTAACCTAACCCGCTTTCCTACCCGCTTCAAGGAACTACGTCCTTTTTTCACTGAACGAATCAATATCTTCAATACACCACTTGAGCTATTTTACAGCCGTAGAATAGGTGCAATAGGTGATATTCTCGGAGGAATAAAAATGACCGGTAAGCTACAGCATGGAATTGAATTTGGTGCATTAGGAAACCTCACCGGGGAATCCTTATTTTCAAGTTCTTTACAAAACACTGAAAAAGCTTTATTCGGGGTAATGAGAGTTAAAAAAGATATTTTTGGTTCCAGTAATGTAGGAATTATTGGCGCGACAAAAGAAGAGGGTGAAAATTATAACCGGATAGTAGGTTTTGATGGGAGTATCATGCTAAACAGGTATAATTTAGTTGATTTTCAGATTGCATCAGGACAAACAGAAATGGAATATGACCGGAATATGGCTTATAATGTGGTGTATGTCCGAACGGGAGACTTGATGGGATACAAAATAAATTTCGACCGCACAGAACCTGCCTTTGAAATTAATCGCGTGGGATATATTCAAAAAGAAGCTGATCGTGGATGGAATAAATGGATGGGCCTTTACAGGATTAGTCCACGGATAAATAAATATCACATACGTAGAATAACAGCCAATTTAACTTATGAAAATAAAACAGATTTGTTTACCTCTCGCTACATTAACCGTTGGCTGGAATTTTTTCCAGACCTGATACCCGACCAAAAATTCGGGACTGTAATTCAATCTGATGCAAATGACCGATTAATAAGTGAGGGTGCAAGAGAGATAAACAATTTTGAATCCGGTGGAGATATAACTATTAATCTCATAAATGAGATGTCTTTATTTTCAGAGTTTAAATATTTTTCCGATACTGAATTAACCGGCAGTTATTCCGGAAACTCCTTAAAAATGAGCTATGCCACCAGGCCTTTAAGCCTGGGTACTCGCTTTGCCGGAATAGTAACAGCGTCACGTGGTACATTATATAACTTCAATCAAAAATATGTAGGCAGCCAAAAAAGCCTTTCTGTTGATGGAGAGGGTCGATTTATGCATAATATTATTTCGGTTATACAGAGTGAATTCACAAAAACATTTAATCCGGATAATGAAAATGATGGCCGTTATTTTAAGTTATCATCCAATACAACCTGGATGTTCACAAAAGACTTCTTTTTTCGGCTCCATCTTCAGGGAATATTTGGAACAACCTTCTACGACCAAAAACAAGTTTATAATGACTATTTATTAAGTGGTTTATTAAGTTGGGAATACCGTCCCGGAAGCTTTTTATATCTGGCTTATAATGAAGCTCGTTATGATAACATAAGCCCTCAAACAAACCAGAACCTGGAATTTCTGAATCGTACGATTGTTTTAAAATTATCCTATTTCTTTAGTATTTAAAAATTCTTTTAAACTGGATGGTACATAAGTTATGAATCTTCAGATGAACAATCTTTAGCTATATTTTTCATTTATTTTTTGCAGCTAATCTATTTTAGTGAAACAACAAACAAAACATTATAATTTTATCTACAAAAAGCTTTACTGATTCATTTCAGAGTCAGATATCTTGATTTTAAAGTGACAATTATAATTATTAATCCCAAAATGTCAATAGAGATTATTTCTATTGACATTTTTGGTTATATAGTGATGAATTGTACTTACACAAGCTATACCTTCTCCATACCTTGTCCAGATCCCGGGCAAGTGCAAGCAGGCTCTTACTGGACTTGGTATGGACTTGGTATGGAGAAAGCATGATGATGTGGTACCTGTGAAACAATAGAAACAATTGAAACCTTCAATGTTTCTCCTTATATTATACAGCATTAACATTCACATTATAATTGGCTCACCAGTGGAAATTCCTCTTCCAATTTTATTGATTTGATAATGTCGTTAAAGAATTAACAGGCACCTGATTTAATAAGATTTTTGGCCTTGACATGTTGAATTAAGGGAACAATCATTCCTATTCATGTTCTCATTTGAAAAAAATCCCATTATTTTTACAGGAAATAAAGGAGATTTTAAAATTACCATGAAGCTAAAGCAACTATTGTGTATCATATTTTTTATCCCGGAATTACTTTTTGGCCAATACCCGGTTGATTCAGTGCTACAACAACTTGATGAGGCTATATTATATCATGATTTACACAATCAACAGAAAGAAATAAAAATTAAGTTGCTGAAAGAACAATTGATGTCAGTTCCTGTGAACTCTGAAGATGAATATGAGGTAATTAAGAAAATATACGAGGAATACCGCCCTTATTTACTTGATTCAGCTATTCATTACAAGAACAGAAATATTGAAATTGCAAAGCATTTAAACGATTCGGAAAAGTTAATTGAGAGCAAATTGGAACAGGCATATCTTATGGCAGCAACAGGAATGTATCTGGAAGCTGTTAATCTGATTAAAACGATCGACAGGAATCAGCTGCCAAACGCTCTGCTGATTGAATATTTCGATACTTTCAGACATATATATTCTGAACTTGCCTTTTACACACAGGATCATACACGATCTCAGCAGTATTGGGATATATCAAATAATTATGGAGATTCGTTAATTAATGTACTAACTGATGATCATGAACTTAATTATGCCATTTCTGAAACAGAAATGCGAAATTCAGGTCAATATGAAGAGGCCCTCAGAATAAATAAAATAAAGCTGGAAAAATACACTCCCGGAACTCGTGAATATGCTATAGCCTGTTACAACAGGGCGATAACATATCGCGAAATGGGAAATAAAAATGGAGAGAAATACTATCTGGCACTTTCTGCCCTGTCTGATATTCAATCTTCGACAAAAGATCATGCATCACTATGGATGTTGGCTGAAATTCTGTATGATGAAAAAGATATGGAACGCGCTTATAGTTATATTCGGTTTTCATGGAATGAAACAGTAGAATTTAATGCCCGTCTCCGAAGTCTCCAAAGTGCAGAAATATTATCCTTAATTGACAGGACTTATCAGGCAACAATTGAAAAGAAAAACAATCAGCTTCAAACGTATATAAAAATTATCAGTGGATTGGTAATTTTATTAGCAGTTGCTCTTGCTTTAATATACAACCAGATGAAACGTCTTGCAGCAATCAGGCGTGACTTACAGGAAGCCAATGCCAGATTAATAAAATTAAATGATGAATTACAGCAAGTAAATCAGCAGTTGCAGGTGGTGAATACCGATTTGTCGGAATCAAACCATATTAAGGAAGAATATATTGGACACTTCATTAAATTATGCTCCCAGTATATTGATAAAATGGATGAGTTCCGCAGAATGGTGAATAAAAAACTAAATACAGGTCAAACAGAAGAGTTACATCATATAATTCGTTCGCGTGATATGATGGAAAAAGAAATAGAAGCACTATACCGGGATTTCGATAAAGCATTTCTAAGTATTTTTCCACATTTTGTTGAAAAGGTAAATGAATTATTCTTCGAAAATGAAAAAATAGAATTAAAAAATGGAGAACTACTAAATGTTGATCTGCGAATCCTTGCATTGGTCAGATTAGGAATCAGCAACAGCTCTCAAATAGCTGATTTCTTGCGTTATTCAGTCAATACAATCTATAACTATCGGGCAAAGATCAAAAACAAAACAATCTACCGGGATGAATTTGAAAAAATGATCATGATGATTCGATAATTATTTTCGGATTACATTCAAACCACTACATATAGCTGTAAGCCCTACCCTTTAAAAATCGTTCGAAAACCTTACAAAAAGAAATTAATTATTCCACTTTTTTATTGCATCTTTCTTTATATAATTACTTGTTTTATAAAGCATTAACTACTTTATGAAACCCCCGTAATCCACTTCATTTTTTCATTCCAACGGGTCGAAATTAGTAGTAGGTATATTTGTACAGGAAATAATAGCGAACGAATTGTTTTGAATAAAGACAGAGACTAATAATTAAATTTTATCTATGGGAACAATTGATTTTAGATTCAAAATCCCTCTTGTATTTGTGATGTTACTAATGTGTTACAACTTTAGTACTGCACAAAATACATTTAACGTGAGCGGAATGGTAACCAATGCCTCAGGCGAACCGTTACCAGGTGTTAATGTAATAATTAAAGGAACATATCAGGGGGTAGTAACAGACTTTGATGGTAATTATCAACTTGATGTGCCCGGCAATGATGCTGTTTTAGTTTTTTCATTCATAGGTTTTACTTCTAAAGAAATTACCGTTGGAAACCAACGTGAAATAAATGTAACTTTAGAAGAAGAAACTATAGGCATTGAGGAGGTAGTAGCTATTGGTTATGGAACTGTTGCACGAAGGGATGTAACTACAGCAGTTTCGAGTATTTCGGTTCAGGATATTGATGAACGTCCCTTGGTATCAGCAGCACAAGCCATTCAGGGAAAAGCTGCCGGAGTAAATGTTTACCGGCCTAGTGGTGAACCCGGTGCAGGAATGGTTGTCAGGGTTCGTGGTACTACATCAATTAATGGAAGTAACGATCCGTTATATGTTGTTGATGGTGTTCCTGTTGACAACATCAACTTCTTATCACCGATGGATATTGCCAGCATTCAGATTCTAAAGGATGCATCATCAGCAGCGATTTATGGTTCCAGGGCAGCAAACGGTGTTGTATTGATTACAACAAAGCAAGCTGGTGCAGGAGCCAAGATTTCCGCTAATATGCAATATGGTGTTAATCAAATCACCAATGAGATACAATCATTAAACGCTGCACAGTACAAAGCGTTAATCGATGAAATTCGTCCGGGTGCAATTCCTGCAGGTACCACCGACCGCACCGACTGGTTCAATGAAGTTTATGGTACAGGAACTACACAGAACTATCAATTGCAAATATCAGACGGGAATGAACGTACAAGCTACTTTATCTCTGGTGGTTATTTGGATGAAAAGGGAATATTAAGTTCCACCTATTTCCGCAGATACAACCTTCGCAGCAATATCGACAGCCAGGTTCGCGACTGGTTAAATATAGGATTGAATTTATCCTATTCAGACAATACCAGTAACGGAGTTACCACCGGACAAGGTTCTAACCGGGGAGGGGTTGTATTAGCAGTTGTAAATTTACCAACAGCAGCTTCAATTATTAATGAAAATACCGGTTTATACAACAGGGTGTTCTTTGGACAAAACATTACAAACCCCATTGAATCCATCCAAAATAACAGGAATAATCAGAACAACGAAAACCGGTTAATTGCATCCGGAAGTTCAACCATAACATTCCTTCCTGAATTAGACCTCAGGACTTCCTTTACCATGGACCGCCGAAATGGTAAAGTAACAGGATTCACACCTCCGGTACACGGAGCCGACCGGAATGACTGGGGTAATGCTTGGGATACAAGAAACACCAATACTTTATTGATTTTTGATAATGTATTGACCTACAAGAATACTTTTGCTGACGATCACAATTTTGAAGGAATGCTTGGTTCATCCTGGACAGATTCACAATGGGATCAGAGTTACATTAACGGATCTCATTTTAAGGATGATTATATTAAAACATTAAATGCTGCAAATAAAATAGCATGGGATAATACCGGATCAAATGCCTCGCACTGGGGAATTATGTCGTTTTTTGGCCGGTTAAGCTATAACTACCAAAGCAGGTATCTTTTAACATTTAATGTACGACAAGATGGTTCATCAAAACTACACCCTGATCATCGATGGGGAACTTTCCCATCAGTTTCAGCGGCATGGCGTTTATCATCCGAAAGTTTCATGGAAGATTTAATTTGGCTCGATGACTTAAAAATCAGAGGAGGTTGGGGCCAGACAGGGAACCAATCAGGAGTGGGTGATTATGCGTACCTGCAAAGGTACAATATCAGTCGTCAGGCTTGGTTTGAAACAGGCAAAGAAGATGCTCTCCCTCTAATTACTCAGGCTAATCTCCGTACACAGGATCTTACGTGGGAGACCACTACACAATTCAATGTAGGTTTGGATGCAACACTTTTTGGTGATCGCATTAATGTTGCAATGGATTACTATTCAAAATACACGACCGATATGTTAATGCATGTTTCGCTTCCTGCCGGTGCTGCTGCAGCAAGTAGTATTGTCAGAAATGAAGGAGAAATGTTAAACCGAGGATTCGAATTTTCTACAAGTTCACGTAATCTTACCGGAGCCTTAACCTGGAATACTGATTTTAATATTTCATTTAACAAGAACGAATTAAAAAGCCTTGAGTTACAGCAAATCTATTATGAGGCTGAAACAACTGATGCTTTCCATCAGACGCGTATAGTCCGAAATGAACCCGGCCGTCCGTTAGGTGGTTTCTTCGGGTATATCAGCGACGGCGTAGATCCTGAAACAGGAGAGTTAATGTATCGCGACATTAATGAAGACGGGAAGATTACAGCATCTGACAAAACCTACATCGGGGATCCAAATCCTTTATTTGTATATGGTTTGACTAATTCCTTTTCATATAAAGGTTTCAGTCTGAATTTATTTATTCAGGGATCAGTAGGTAATGATGTATTTAATGCTTCAAAAGGAGATACACAGGGAATGTATGATTTGAAGAATCAATCAACAGAGGTATTAAAACGATGGAGGACACCCGGCCAAATTACTGATGTTCCAAAAGCAGGATTCAATCTGCAACCATCAAGCTTCTTTATTGAAGATGGCAGTTACCTCAGATTAAAGGATCTTACCTTTTCCTATAACGTAGGAGGAGATGCTTTAAAAAGAGCAGGCATTACACGTCTTCAACCCTATCTTACAGTGAGCAACCTATTTACCCTTACAAACTATAAGGGAATGGACCCAGAAGTAAATCAATGGGGAAATAGCGGAGCTGTACAAGGAATTGACTGGGGAACCTACCCCCACAGTAAAACTTATGTTTTTGGAGTAAACATTGAATTTTAATAAAGTAAAAAATGAAAAATAAATATATTTTATCCATCCTGTTTGCTTTATTTATTGCTTCCTGCTCTTTAGATTATGATCCGTTAGATACCTATTCGGATATAACTGAAGGAATGACAGAAGACAGCGTACAGGTTGTATTCAGAGATAAAGCAGCTGTTTTGTCACACCGACAGACACTACTGAATTTATTCAAGAACGGCCAGGAACATTGGTATCTTGATATACTTCTATTGGCAGAATCGCATTCTGATAATGCGTATGCAGGATCACCAAATGCAGAAACAACACCCTTTGAAGTTAATTCGATTGAAGGTTCAAATACAAACCTGAAACGTGACTGGAACGGTCATATGGGTAATGTTGCACAGACTAACCGCCTGATTAATAACATAGATGAGGTTTCTGATCCTGCATTAACTGAGGCAGAAAAACAACAATTCAAGGCGGAAGCAAAGATATTGAGGGCTATGATTTACTTTGATATGGTAAGGATATGGGGAAATGTACCATTGGTAACTACTTCAGCGGGAGATATAACCTCAGAAACAATAACAGATGTATATCCTGCATATTTCCCTCCACAAACCGATGCCTTAACAATATATCAGCAAATTGAGCAAGATCTTCTTGACGGGCTCGAACATGCACCGGAAAATAATCCGGCTGACAAAACGCAGTTATCAAAATCGGTAGCACGTGCTTTACTTGCTAAAGTATACGCAGAAAAACCCTTACGCGATTACGATAAGGTTATAGCTTATGCTGATGAACTTGCAGCTGATGGATTTGAACTGGTAGAAGATTTTGGTGATTTGTTTGGTGTTACATTAAGCAATCCAAATCAACCGCCATCTAATGAAAACAGAGCCATAGAAGCGAAGGCACGAAACACAAAGGAAACCATATATGAAGCTCAGTTCTTTCCCGGCAATACAAACTGGGTAACATGGATGTATGGGCGCCCGCTTGAAAACTGGAACTATAGCTTTACCT
>DASRQG010000071.1:0-4729 GCA_035645995.1 Mariniphaga sp.
CCCATCTTCTATAGCCTTTTTTAATCGCTGTACAGGCTCATAAAACCTTCGCTGGCTTACTACGCCATGTTTTACTTTATTCTTTGTACAAGCATCTATCATTAGATCACAATCTTGCAATGAAGCAGCCAGTGGCTTTTCTACCAGACAATGAACACCCATTTCAGCCATTTTAACTACAGTTTCTGCATGAAATGGATGTGGCGTGCATACAACAACCGACTCAACCTTTGCCTTTTCAATCATCTCTACCAGATGATCAAAAGGAATAATATTATATTGGCCTGCAAAACTTCTGGCTTTACTGATTGAGCGACTATAGGCAGCTACCAATTCAGTATTCTTTCCTTGTTGCAGTGCAACAGCATGCAAGTGCGACACTTTTCCGCAACCAATTATTGCAGTTCTGATTTTGCGATCCGGCATATATTATGGTTTTAAAATTACCTTCATCAGTCCTTCTTCACGATTAAAAAGTTTGTTAAACCATCCGGCTCCTTCTTCCAAGGGTGCTACAACACTGATTAATGCATCTATTTCAATCTCCCCTCTGCTGATCAAATCCAGCACCTGTTCGTACTCTCCACAGATGGCACAACTCCCCTGAACCTTAAGCTGACGCGTTACAACCTTTTGTAATGGAAAATCAATTGAGCCAGAAACATTTCCTACCAAGGTAATTTGTGCTCCCTTCTTCATTGTATCAATTACCGTATTAACAACTGACGAAATACCTACAACTTCAAATCCCACATCTGCACCTCTTCCTTTTGTCAGAGTTTTTACGTCTGTAACTATATCATCTCTTCCTGCAACAAAAGTATGTGTAGCACCTAATTTTCTGGCCAGCGATAAACGGCCTTCATCGATGTCAAAAACTAAAATCTTTCCACAGCCATATAATCTCAATAGTTGAATCAAAAATAATCCTATCATACCGGCACCACCAACAACCACTGAATCATTAATTGAAATATCAGTAAGGTTTATGGCATGTAGGGCTACTGCAATGGGCTCTACCATAGCTGCATGTTCAAAACTCACATTGTCCGGTATACGATACAATATATGTTGAGGAACAGTAACATATTCGGCAAAGGCACCATCTTTTTTGAATTCAGAGCACGACACACCCATTACTTTTCTATGATCACTCAGATTATAAAGGCCCTTTCTGGAATACCAGTCATCAAGTTGATATATTGTTGAATCAAAAGTTACTCTGTCTCCAACTTTCCATCCGTTTGTTCCTCTTCCTGTTTCTTCTATTACACCGGCAGCTTCATGTCCCATAATCACAGGAGGAATCCTCCTTCCTGTGCTTCCATCCATGCCATGGACATCACTTCCGCATATCCCGACAGCTTTTACTGATATTACTACTTCTCCATGGTCAGGGATTGGTTGTGCTACTTCTTTATAAACTAATTTTCCATATTCTTCTAAAACCAGTGCTTTCATAAGTTTAAGCATTAAATGAAACTTTCATACGCCTTTTAGTAAACAAAATGATGCGCTTAATCTGCTTAATAATGTTTCGAATATAATCATTTCTATGGTTCAGTCAAACCTATAATATAGTTACTTAAACACATACTAATGACGGAGCCATAAACACAGCTTGTTTATTCCTACAAAAGTGTAACAGAAAATGACAAATAATTTGAATGAATATTTTTGGCTGTTATATTAAAAATTAGGTTGTACAACATTATAAATGAAATGGTTTTTTTGTAACTTTTATGATGCAATATTGTAAACCTGAATAGATCCAGACACTTTGTAATTTAAATTTTAACCTTCTCACATTTAATAACAACAACCATGACAACACAAAAAATTAAAAACTACCTGGATGAAAAAGGGATTGAGTATACGGTTTCCAGACACTCCAATGCCTATACTGCCCAAGAGGTTGCATCTAAAGCTCACATTTCGGGTAAGGAATTTGCAAAAACTGTGATTATAACCATGAGCAACCGTCTGGTCATGTGCGTACTTCCGGCTTCGTACCGTGTCGATTTTAATCTGCTGAAAGAAGCCCTCGGAACTAATGATATTTCACTGGCAACTGAGACTGAATTTAAATTCATTTTTCCTGATTGTGAAATAGGTGCCATGCCTCCTTTTGGAAATCTTTACGACATGGATGTTTATGTAGCCGAATCATTAACTAACAATGAAAAAATTGCATTTAATGCCGGCACACATACTGAAACTATCAAAATGAATTATAGTGATTTCAAAAATTTAGTAAATCCGAGGATCATAAAATTCTCTAAAAAGGAATTTACATTTCCAGGAGACCCTTCCGAAAGGTGGTCGCACGATTATTAAAGTACCAATACCTTGGCACCTTTAATGTTTCGGTGCTTAATGTCTAAAATAGCCTGATTGGCTTTATCGAATGGATAGACTTCTATCTCGGGATGAAGTTTAAGTTTACCGGCTATTCTCAGAAATTCTTTAACGTCGTTTCCGGTAATATTGGCAACGCTTTTAATTTCTTTTTCCATCCATAAATGCTGTTCATAATTCAGATTTAACAACTGCTCCTGATCAGCAGGCTCTTTCCGTATAGCATTGATGACCAGCCTGCCTCCCGGTTTTAAAAATTCAAGTGCTGAAACAATTGGTTCCCAAGCAGGGGTTGTATCAATAATCGCATCAGCAAGAACCGGTGGTTGCTCATTAACAGCACCAGCCCAGTCCGCACCCAGTTTTAGTGCAAAACTCCTTTCCTTTGGGTTCCTGGCAAATGCAAATACCGGGTTCTGTGGAAAACGGCCCTTTATAAACTTCAGCACCAAATGAGCTGATGCCCCAAATCCCATCAGCCCGATAACCTGATGTTCTTTTATATTACACAATTGAAGCGACCGAAATCCAATTGCTCCTGCACATAATAAAGGAGCTGCTTCAGTATCTGAAAAAACAGGTGGAATCGGGTAAGCATATTTTTCAGGTACAACCATATACTCAGCATACCCTCCATGGGCATCTCTTCCTGTACCTAAAAAGTTTTCACACAAATTTTCGTGCCCCGACCGACAAAACTCACATCTTCCACATGCTGAATATATCCATGCTACCCCAACCCGCATCCCTTCCTGCAAAATCATATTTCCTCCTCCTGTTTCTGCAACCACACCCACAACCTGATGCCCGGGAACAATGGGAAAAAAAAGCGGTGGTGTACGCCCCTCTATTTCATCCAGCTCAGTATGACAAACTCCACAGGCACTTACCTGAATCAGTACCTCGCCCTCTCCGGGAACAGGCTTAGGCAGGTCAACCGGTCTTAATGGTTCGTCAGTCTCATCTAAATTATTAATTCTGTCTATTACCCATGCTTTCATAAAAGAAATCGATTATCAATAAAACACTATTGCAGGTGTATTTGTATCTTATATATGATAACTTAAATATTTTATGAATGAAAGTTACAGTAAAATCAATAAAAACAAGAATTAAATGAATGAATTATTTCCGGTAAAAGTTGAATGCTCTTCCGGATATAAAGCCGATGAATATCCGGTCAGGTTTAATTTTGAAAATACAAGCTTTAACATTATAGAGATACTCGACAGATGGTATCAAATATCATCATCAATGTTCGGCAGTTTACCCGATACAGATTTCGCCCCGGCCAATTATTTCAAGGTGCGAACCTCCGATCATAAAGTTTACCTTTTAAAGCAGGAAATCGATTCGGGCGAATGGTTTTTATTCGTAAAAGGAGAAAGCATTAATTTAAATCCTGCTCATCAATAATAGTTGATTGCAAACAGCAATCCTGCAAAATTTTGAACAAAGTTGCTGTCAATTTGCTTCATATATTTTATCAGGGATTAATGAAAGAACCACATGTATCAAAAAATTATATTCACCATCAGTATCCTAATAATGTGTATCGTTGCATCAGCACAAACACCAGACCATTATCCGCCACCGGTACCACAACCGGTTGAAGTAAATCTCTTTAGTATAATTCTGTATGTCGTTCTTCCAATTGGACTCGTAGTTGCCTATTATTTTTACCAGCGTTCACAGAAAAGGAAAAAAAAGTCAGCTAATAACAATAAAAAAGATCAATCAGCTGATAATTGATCACCTGGCATTCATCTATTATGTACTTTTAATTTAAATTTCAGGCAGGGATCCTGTTGTAATAGTAGTGTATAAATTCAATAAAACTGTATTGAAAGAAATTGTTTTTGATGCTACCAATTCTACACATAAACTAGTTCAACTCCAGAGTAAATTCAATTCCAACTGGACTTGGTATGTATTTAGACTAGCAAAAAAATGATCATAGATAGATTATTTCTTCATTTTAAAATACCTGCGCCATAAAACTTTTTTTAATTCGCGGGCTATTATCTGATGTGCTATTATTTCAATTTGATTATAATGTGGCAAATCTGTTTCTGCCTGCTGGATTTCACGCTCTGTAATATCGACCTGATACAATACTGACAATAGTTTATCGTAATTAACATTTAACAAATGCTGCACCTGATCAGTTAATTGGCTGTGCAATTCATCATATGCCTTCTCAACATTGCCCGAAAAATTAATCTCTACACCAAACATTCCAAAATCTTTCATGATTTGAGCTGCAGTATCATTTACAATTTCTGCATGATTGAGAAATGTCCCCACATTATCATTTTTAACAACCGGTAGCTCCATCTTAAGTAAATTATTTAAGGCTGAAAATACAATA
>DASRQG010000072.1:0-2221 GCA_035645995.1 Mariniphaga sp.
TAACGGAAGGTGATAATAAACTAGCTGATGATATCCTGTTACCAATCTTTACGGAAGTAAAAGCAGCCGCAACATCGAGTGCACCTGTTCAAAAAGCACCTCCCAAACCTGAAACTCCTGTTCGTAAACCAGTACGTAAAGCTGCCGGACAAATGCGCAGTCCTTCAATAAAAGATGCATTAGCAGGAAAATTTAAAGAAGACAAATTATCGGCTAAAGAGCAGCACGAAGCTTACATGAAAATTAATGAAATTCGGGAGTTTACTCAGGAAATGCTTTCGGCAAAGTGGAACGAATTCGTTAATAAGCTTGAAGATCGTCCAAATTTAAAGGCTACGCTTTCACGAACACCTCAACTAGAGTCCGAATTTCAATTAATACTAGAAATAGATAACTCAGTGCAGGAGGACCTGATTAACACGATCAGGCCTGAACTGGTTGCCTGGCTAAGAAAAGAATTGCGGAATTCAAATATCCAATTAGTAACTAAAATTACAGAAGTTGAGAAAGAACGTCTTATATATACCGATTCCGAAAAATATATGGAAATGCTTAAGGTAAATCCACGCCTTGAACTTCTAAAACAGAAATTTAAACTCGATTTTGAATAAACTTTAGGGGGCAAGCCGTTTTATATCCCATCCGTCACTTGCTTTTTCATAAACAATCCGGTCGTGAAGGCGACTGCTTCGTCCTTGCCAGAATTCGATTTTGACTGGTTTTACTTTATATCCTCCCCAATGAGGTGGTAAAGGAATAAGCTTGTTCTCAAACTTATTACGGTAATAAGCAAATCGATTTTCCAAATACTCGCGAGATTGTATCTCTTCACTTTGTTCAGATGCCCAGGCTCCTATCTGACTTTCAACCGGCCTTGTTTGAAAATAATTATCAGAGAGTTCCCGGCTGATTTTTTCTGCGAAACCTACGATTTTTATTTGTCGTTCAAGATTTGACCAAAAAAAATGAAGCCCGACCGCATTATTTGCTTCAATATCCTTTCCTTTTGTACTGTTATAATTGGTGAAAAAAGTAAAACCCTCTTCATCAACAAATTTAATCAAAACAATTCGTGAATGCGGAAAACCGTCAGTTCCACATGTACTTAATGTCATTGCTGTTGGTTCTTTTTCACCGGAATCTATTACTTCCCGCATCCATTGATTGAATTGGGTGAATGGATTTTGTGCAACATTTTTTCTTGTTATTCCTGAATAGGTATATTCATTTCGCAGCGAATCTAACTTCATTATTTGTATTACTTTTCAATAATAAATACTTCTGTGTCTTTTGTTAATGAACATTCTTTTTATGGGAAATGTTTTTAAAGTGAACATACAAGGTTAATTAATAATGTTTTAAAATCAAATGCCATGAAAAAACTAATGTTTCTTTTTTTGGTTGTATCGATTGTTCCTGCAATAGCTGCCAATGGAGCAATGAAAATAGGAGATAAAGCTACCCTGACGAATGTGAAGATGCTTGATATTTCAGGTGAAAAAGTTTCCCTTGATGATGTTAAAAAGGAGAATGGGCTGTTGGTGCTATTTTCATCCAACACTTGTCCTTTTGTTATGCAGTGGGAGGCCCGGTATAACGAAATTAAAGACTGGGCAGATCGACATAACGTGGGTATGATTGTTTTAAATTCGAACTATGGTAACCGCGATGGTGTTGATTCATATCAAGAGATGCAAAAACATGCCAAGGCGAATAATTATAATTTTTACTATGCTGTAGATGAAGATAGTAAAATAGCTAATGCATTTGGCGGACAGACAACA
Source organism: Mariniphaga sp. (assembly GCA_035645995.1). Taxonomy (GTDB): domain Bacteria; phylum Bacteroidota; class Bacteroidia; order Bacteroidales; family Prolixibacteraceae; genus Mariniphaga. Next base: position 1,785 of record DASRQG010000072.1, read on the forward strand.
CCTCATGCATTCTTGTTCAACAGTAAGTCGGAACTGGTGTATAAAGGTGCTGTAGATGATAATTACAAAAGTGCAAAAGATGTTAAACAAGCATATTTAAAAAATGCTATAGAAAGTGTTGCAACAGGTGGAGAAATAGCTGTAGCAGAAACTAAACCAATTGGATGCAGCATTAAGAGGAAAATGGATTAAGCTTCTCCGGGCCAAATTTTATGGCTTTTCTTGATCAAATTCATAAGGGGGTATTATTTCCGGAAAAAGCTGAACCGGACTTTCCCATATTTACGTAATTCAACAAACTTTTCATGTTTGGAAAAATCATGACCTTTTGAATGTTCGAGGATAAACAGGCTGTTATCATTTAAAACATTTGATTCAAAAACTGCTTTAGGAATTTCATTTAAATAGGGGAACTCAAAGGGAGGGTCGGCAAAAAC
>DASRQG010000073.1:0-4576 GCA_035645995.1 Mariniphaga sp.
GATTGGCTGTTGCATTATAAAATACAATAAGGGAATAAACAGAAGCAGCAGCTACAAATATTATCAAATAACTTATTGTAAACCTGTATAGGTAGTTTTTACTGAACAACGTAGCCAATAATGTAGCTGCTACGAATAATGACAATGCCTCAACGGATACCTTGCGAAATATAATATATTGAATAGCTCCCAAAAAAACTGTAATCAGAAATGCAACCACAACAACATGTCCAAGCCTGAAATCATTTCTTAGCTGATCTATGATCCGGATGGTCAGGAAAAATACTGCCAGCAGAAGCAGGCCTACAGATAATATTGCAAAAACACTTTGGGAAGATATCTCTATGATGCGATTTAAAGAAAAAGAAATTGTTGAATTGAAAACAAGTCGGTATACATAATAATGAACAAGAAGATAAGTTGAACTTGAAAACAGCAACAACAGCACTCCTACAGCTTTTCTGGACAATTGAACATCTTTATGAATCTGGGCAATGTTAAGATACCGTCCGAAATGATAGAGCCAGTAAAGGAAAAAAAGGGCCAGCATAAAAAAATCACCGAGAGAAGGAAGCCAATCATTTAAAGCAAACACAGACGGGCTGAAAAACCGCATTAATAAAAATACTTTCGGGGTATGAAATATAAGATGGAAGGCATATACCATAAAAAGCACCAATGCCAAAGTACTTATTTTTACCAGAAAAGATGATCGTGAGGCTACAAATTCACGATTAAAATAGTACAATAAAATAAGTAACCCAATCAAATATAAAATTCCGGGAAAGTAGAGCTGCTCTGTGGTACAAAGATATATCCCCCCCGGATTTATTGAAAACAGATATTCATCCTCGAGGTTAAAAACCGGATAAATATCATCCGGACTACCAGTTATAAGTTCATATTCGGGTGGAAGACGATAATCTTCAAAGAACTTATTCTCCAGGTATTTATTCTCATGCGGATAATTATATTTTATTAAATGAAAACCTAATATTTGATAATCGTTTACCTGCAAGGCTTCAACCATATAGTAACCATTCGGGAGCTGAATCAACTTGCCGTTATCAGGAAAATCAGAAGTGTTATTAAAAAAAGCGATGGAGCGATCGGACCAATAAATGAGACTATCTTCCAGAAAAACAAGAATACCAATTCCATCTTCTTCGAGCGTCTGACTGTTAAATTTTAGATTAAAACCAAAATTTCCATCAAAGCTATCATCAGCAATATAGCGTGCTGTTTCATCTATCCTGTCATGCAGATCCTGTTCATTTTCATATAACTGTTTCTTAAAATCATTGATCAGGTAGTTTTCAGGGTGACTATTCAATAGGCGATACTCACTTATTGCCGCAACAATAAAAAAGCTGAGGGCGAAAATAAGGAAGCTGTATCTGTTCATTTTTAAACCCGCTAGTCGTGATGATAAGGCTCACCTTTCAAGATGGTGAAGGCTCTATACAGCTGTTCAACGCACAAAAGTCTTGCCAATTGGTGAGAAAAAGTCATTGAAGATAATGAAATCCTTGAGGATGCCTGACTATATACCTGATCAGAAAAGCCATAAGGTCCTCCAATTACGAGCACCAACTCCTTAATACCACTTGCCATCCTACGCTGAAGAAAGGATGCAAACGCTCTGGAAGTATATGATTCACCACGCTCATCGAAAATATGCATTTCGCTTGAACCGGAGAGTTTCAATAAAATCTTCTCTCCTTCTTTTAATTTCTGCTGCTCTGAACTTATATTTTTTGTTCTTTTTAAATCCGGTATTACTTCAATGTTAAAATCAATATAATGTTTTAAACGTTTGGCATAACGTTCAATACCTTCAATCAAATATTGCTCATCAGTCTTTCCCACAACCAATAAAGTAAGCTTCATGCTGTTTATGAATTTTAATTTTTTAAATTTACCAAAAAAAAGAGTTACTCTACAATTTGCATGGTTTTTGTAAATATCATGGCGCTTAGGAGTTTAATATAAATAATTTATCATGCCATCAATAAAAAATAAATTACAGAGTTTCTTATTATTAATCAGCTCTGTTTTATTGATTCAGTCAGTAAATGCACAAGTTCCCGACGAAATTATCACCTGCCTGAAATCCGGAAATGCTAAATCTTTATCCGGGTATTTTAATCAAAATATCGAGCTGGTGGTACCCGAAAGCGACAATGTGTATAGTAAAGCACAGGCACAATTAATTGTAAATGACTTTTTCAACGCTTACATCCCTCAGACATTTTCCGTTATACATCAAGGAGGGAAAGAGGGTGCCCAATATGTAATAGGAAACCTGGGCACCAAAAAAGGAACTTTCAGAGTTTACTTTCTTCTGAAAAAAAATGATGAAAAAGATTACATTCATCAGCTAAGAATTGAAAAACAAGAATGACCCTATGATTAATGGGCTTCTAAAAAGCGAAAAGTACAAGAAAATTGCAGAACAACTGGTTGAAAAGGCACGTACTGTAACCTTGCCTTTTTTTGAAGGAATCCCTATTTATGATGTAGCTGTCTTCTTCTGGAACAGCATTGTTAACGGGGCTATAACAACACGTGCATCTGCAATTGCTTTTTCTTTTTTTATAGCTTTATTTCCGGCAATCCTATTTCTTTTTACTTTAATACCCTATATTCCCATTCGCAACTTCCAAAACGAACTCTTTCAATTGCTGCATGAAATACTTCCTGAAAGCACATTTGATACGGTTGAGGATACATTAACTGACATCATAATGAGGCCCCGGGGAGGGTTGCTTTCTTTAGGTTTTATAATGGCACTTATTTTTTCAACCAACGGCCTTGCATCTATGATGACGGCATTTGATGCAACCATTCACAGCATCAATCGTCGTTCATGGGTGAGTCAACGAATGGCTGCGATTGTACTTCTTATTATATTATCGATTTTACTCTTCTTTGCAATTGCTTTAATAACGGGAGGACAAATAGCCATTAGCTACCTGCAGGACAACCTGATTTTACAAGACCGTTTTACAATCTTTCTTTTAACCTTTGGGAAATGGCTGGTCATCATCATGCTTCTATTCTTTGCCAATTCTTTCCTTTATTATATGGCTCCTGCTAAAAAAACCCAATGGCGCTTTTTTTCTGCCGGAAGTACGCTTTCTACTGTATTAATTCTTGCTGCTCTTCTGGGATTTTCTTATTACATTAACAATTTCAGTCAGTATAATAAATTATATGGATCAATTGGAACCCTGCTTATTATACTTTTCCTCATGTACCTGCTTTCACTTATTCTGCTAATTGGCTTCGAACTAAATGCCAGTATCTATCAGGCAAAAACAGAAAAAAAAGAATAACTAATTATTTGCCCTGCCTGAATAATATTTCTTTCTCTTGCTTTGTAAGGCTTTCATAACCCGAATCTGCAATTTTGTCAAGAATCCTGTTAATCTCCTCCTGTTGAATATTCTGCTGCCGGTTATAATCATAATCATTTCGGGGAGGTTGTTTAAATGTTACCTTCAGCTTTTCTTTCCGCTTAAACATATCTTCTATTTTCCCTATCACGTTCACTATAAAGGCTCCCCTGTCCTTTCCTTTACGTAGCTGAGCAATGTATAGCCAACCCCAGAAAGCACCGCCCAGGTGTGCCAGATTACCCCCTGGGTTAGAGGTAGAAATACTAAGAATGGACAATACTACATAAAAAGCGGAGATGTATTTTAAAGGGAAACTGCCAATAAAGAATAGACGAATCTCACGGTTAGGATCATAAACAGCTACAGCCATTAATATAGCAAACACTGAAGCGGATGCCCCCAACATTATACTGTTCATCGTACTGAAAGCCGGAAATATATTAAAAGCAAGAATATAAACCAATGCTCCTGAAAGGCCACCCATCAAATAAACGCTTAAAAGCTTCTCACCTTCAAAATGATAGAGAAATAATTTACCAAACCAGTAAAGTCCAAGAATATTAAACAGAAGATGGAGAAATCCTTCGTGCAGGAACATGTAGGTAATGGGGGTCCAGGGTCTGCGAATCAACATTTCCAGATCGGAGGGTACCGAAAGCCAAACCACCAGCGGCGAATATTGTGATACCAGAAAGAACAGCAGTCCTATTAATTTAACTACTAAAAATACTCCCAGGTTAATATAAATCAGGCGGGTCAATACAGAACCTTCCCTAAAAGTACGTTTTATATCAGTCCAAATATCCATTTAATAAAAATGTGTTGTCTTCTTATTCCAATATTTAATCAGTAAATAACCAAATAACATACCGCCAAGGTGGGCGAAGTGAGCCACATTACTTCCCGGCTTAGAAAATCCAAGATACAACTCTATCAACCCATATCCAATTACAAAATATTTTGCCTTAATAGGAATTGGGGGGAAGAGTAACATGAGCTGTGTATTGGGGAACAACATCCCGAAAGCCAGCAATACACCAAATACTGCGCCGGATGCTCCTACCGTAGGAATGTTCATCTTTAACTCTTTAATACGTTCCATTAAATCTATTCCTTCAGCAGCATACGACTGACTGGCAGGATTATCATACCATGCATTAATAAAATCGCGTACC
>DASRQG010000074.1:0-13187 GCA_035645995.1 Mariniphaga sp.
GGACTTCTATCCACTAAAGAACTAAGCAAACAAGCTTCTTAATGTGTATCACTTAAAGTAACCAGAAAACATCTATTTGATTCAGATGAAAACAGGATATTTACATATATAGAAAAAGACTTAATTGTTAGAATTTTTAACAACGGTATGTTGCCTGATACTTAAACAATTTATAATTTGGCGGCCATATTTTATGAAAAAAATCATACCCATACTAATAGTTATATTGATTGCTGTTTACGGATGCGGCAAAGCACCGATTGAAAAACCCGAGAATCTGCTCCCTGAAGATCAGCTGATAGATATGATGGTGGATGTTCATATAGCTGAGGCTACATACAATACACGCAGGAATCAAGATACTTTATTACTCAATAGCAGCTCAGCAGACTTTTATTATTCTGTACTTCAAAAACACGGAGTCCCTGATTCTGTTTTTGAAAAATCTATAGTGTATTATGGCAGCCAGCCACGGCGTTTCGAGAAGATGTACCGTAAAGTAATGAATCAACTCACCGAACTGGAACAGGAATATTCGGGACGTAGTGAACAATTGGAAGAACTTGAAATTCAGAAACGCTCGCAATGAGAAAAATTGCAGCTACTTATATTTTCCCGGGTAACCTGCCTCCCATAAAAAACGGAATACTGGTTTGTAGTAATAATGGAACCATCATAGACCTGATTGATACCAAAGGGAATTTAAGGGAACAAGCTGGCATTGAATATTATAGCGGAGTTCTTGTCCCGGGTTTTATTAATGCCCACTGCCATTTAGAGTTATCATATCTTATAGGAGAAATACCTGAGAAAACCGGCTTAAGAAGGTTTTTAAATCATATTAGAAGATTACGTGATGCAGAACCAATAAGCATTACTGAGGCAATTCGAAAGTATGATTTTCTTATGCAAATGAGTGGCATTGTTGCAGTTGGCGATATATCAAATACTACTCTTACACTTTCAACCAAGAAAGAGAGCAATATTTATTACCACACATTCGCTGAATCATTCGGAATGGATTCTACCCACACTAATGAAGTATACTTTAAAACTCAACAAGTAGAGGCAGAATTTTTAAAAGCAGGTTTAAATGTTTCCATAACACCTCATGCTTCTTATTCTGTTTCCGGAGAACTCCTGTCAATAATTAGTGAAAATGCCCGCACAAAAAAAAGTATACTTTCAGTCCACCACCTCGAAAGTAAAGAAGAAAGTATGCTTACTACGAACAACCATAGGCCAATGCAACTTCTTCAAGGTACAGATTTGGATAATAATCAAGATTCTCCTGCTGAAAAAATTTACTCCATTTTACCTAAAGAAAATAAGTTGCTTTTAGTGCATAACACCATTTTAACAACCAGGGATTTAATGATCCTCAGAAAATATCGTAGTCTTGATAATACCTTTTTTGTTCTGTGTACTAATTCAAATTTGCATATTGAAAATGTATTGCCTCCGGTACCTACATTACTATCCGAAAAAGTAAATATTTGTATTGGCACTGATAGTCTTGCATCAAATCATCGATTATCTGTTTTAGAAGAAATGAAAACACTTCAGTTAAAATTTCCTGAAGTCACCCTTCAACAGTTAATAGAATGGGCATGTATAAATGGAGCTGATGCACTTGGCATATCTTCAAAAATGGGAAGCTTTGAAAAGGGGAAAAATCCGGGAATAAATTTATTAACCGGTATTGATTTACAACGGTTAAAATTAACATCTTCCACAAAGGTAAAAGTGATACAAAAAGCAATAAAATAGAAAAGGTGCAATAAAACCGACAATAACCATTAAAATATTACTTGTCGATTTCACTTTGCACCTTTAAGAACCTCATCTAAAAACTATACCACTACCATCCTCCGCCATAGCCACGTCTACCATAGCCTCCCTGCCAGCGTCCACCTGCCCGGTTACCATAAAATCTTCTACCGGCAAAACCGTTTTGAGCATGCAGCATATCATACTGTTTTTGCTGACTTTCAGTTAACAAATTACGAACTTCGGTACGATGATTAATAACTTTTTGGATCATTTCTTCACGTACTTTATTCTTTTCTGTCAAGTCAAAAGTAGAACGTTGTTTCAAACGCAATTCAGCCATTCCTGACTGATGTGTTGCCTCCATTTCAGTAATCTTAGCCTTTTGATCTTCAGTTAAGTCTGTTAATACATTGATACATGTTACCGGAGTTGAATCGGTTGCATTTGTCCAACGGGGCATCATTCTACGGCCTTGTGCAAATCCTCCAATTGAAATGAGCATCAAAGCCATAAAGGTCCAAAAAATACTTCTTGTTTTCATCTTGTTTTTTTTTAAATTTTCTACTTCCTATAGCTTACGTATCATAAAATTTCATCCGATTTCCTGAATAAAATGATTTTTAAGGTTGACGTTCTAATTAATTGTTTATTCTGAAACCTCGTCCTCTTTGAGGTAATTGCACCTCTTCGTTTTCTTCGAGAACAGACATAAATATTTCATATAATTTTTCCTGTTGTTCAATATTAGATACCTCTTTCATACCCAGATAATAATTTATCGTTTCATCTTTCAGTTCTTTATGAAGTGCTCCAATTTGAGATGAAATGGCATTTAACTTTTGTTCATCCGGATTATCCTGCTTAAGTTCATCTATCATTAAAATACGCAATTCAGAGAGTTGATGTTTAATATTCCACGCGGTACGGTTAAAGTCGCGGTTTAATGTCCTGAACTGTTCTAATTGTTGCCGATCCAGATTTAACTGTTCTCTGAAAAAACGGGTTCGTTGTTGGGCTGGTAGTTCAATATTCTGCTCTTCCTTGTCTGCCAAAAGTTGTTTTTCCTGTTGTCTGTGATAGAGAAATGATAGCCCCATTGACAAGTTGGTTAAAGCTAATATTACTACCACCCAAATCAATATTTTATATTTTTGCTGCGATACCATCATTTATTCTATTAAAAAGGTTTCAATAGGCTCGATCTCCAACTCATTTAAAAATGGAATGACTTCAGTAACCTGTTGATTCGTATTGAAGGATGTTTCACCAGCCATTCGTCCGGACAAGAACCCTCCATACATACCCGCCAGGAGTAAAATTACAAATAGGGCAGGTTGAAGAATTCTTTCCCACATCAAACCACCTGTTTTTTCCGGAGCCGGTTCCAATTGTTTTTCGAGCTTTGCTTTTAACTTTGTATAAAAATATGGTGACGGTTCAAATTGTTTCTCTACCTCCACAACCTCCATCGTTTTTCTTAAAGAATCAGCAAACACTTTACATTCCTGACAATCTATCAGGTGCTTTGAAACAACTTTCATTTCATCGGCAGGTAAATCTCCATCGATGAAAAAAATCAGCTTTTTATGTATTGATTTGCAGTCCATTTTTATAACCATTTATTAGTTAGACCCTGAAAAGAACACAACCTTGCGGTCAGATGTAATTTTTTTTGTGCCATTGATATAATTTTTTCTGTAAATTCATTTTTGCCCTATGTATAAGAGATTCTACCGACACCACAGTGCGAGACATAATTTCAGCAATTTCTTTATTACTTAATTCCTCATATTTGCTTAGTATGAATGCAATTTTCTGGTTTTCAGGTAAAGAATCAATCGCCTTGTGAAGTATGTCTGCACGCTGTGATGCTTGAATATCAAAATCGGGATTACTTTCATCGTCAGCTTTTATCCGGTATAGCTTTTGATTTTCAGTATTTAAACGGTTACTAAAAGATTGTAACCATGAATATCTTTTAGTATCACGAATATAGTTTAATGCTTTATTTACGGCAATTCGGTATATCCAGGTCGATAATTTTGAATCTCCTTTAAATTTATGAATAGAACGATAAATTTCAATAAACACTTCCTGGGCAACATCTTCTGCATCCTCCATATTATGAAGTAATCCAAAACAAGTATTAACCACCATTTTTCTGTAGGTATCAACCATATCCCTGAAAGCATCTTCATCTCTCCGGATTATGCCTTGTATTAAGTCTTCTTCCTTCATTCAATCATTAGTTCATTGAAGTTAGGTATAAGACACGGGAATTAAAAAATTCTTGCGTTGAATTTTAAATTAATTTTCTGTACTTAGTTTTTTACCTCTGTAAGAGAAACGTTCAGAAATCATATTGAGAATTTCATTGGCAGTACTTTCAATTGGTTTATTGGTAACATTCAGAATTGTAAATCCTCCCCTTTCAAATATAAATAATGCATTCCTTATTTCTTCCTTAATTGAATTCTCATCAACATACTGCTCATTTTTATGATTGTTCCAACTTTTCAAACGTTTTTTACGATGGGCAATAAGCTGAGGAACTCCAATATGTAATCCAAAAACCCTTTTCGGATCTATTTCAAACAATTCTTTAGGAGGTTGGATACCTTTAACAAGTGGCACATTAGCAACCTTCCACCCAAACATTGCAAGGTAAACACTTAAGGGAGTTTTTCCTACACGTGAAACACCGGTAAGGACAATTTCTGCATTCTGCAATCGTTCGTGACCCATACCATCATCATGAGAAAGGGTAAATTCTATTGCTTCAATTCTTTCGAAATATTCCTGATTAATTTGCCTATAGAGCCCGGGATGCTGAAGAGGTTCAATATCAAGTTGCTGGTCGAGATATTTAGCCAGATCTCCCATGAAATCAATGCAGCATACATTATTTTCCTTTGCCAACCGGTTAAGTAACTTGCGATGTTTAGGGTTGACCATCGTATGGGTTATAAGTGCATTTTCATCTTTTGCCTGCTTCACAACCTCCTCTACCTTTTCATCAGTATTTATATTTGGTTGAATAACTACCGGAATCCTATTATCAGGGTATTGAATCAATAACGATTGCACCAGGTTATTGCCTGCCAGGCCACGGCCTCCTGAAACTACATATATTGGTGGTGGATTTTTCTTATTCATACTTACCATGTTGTCAATTCTTTATATCATAACAAACCTTTTCAAACCGGGTTTTATTCAAAATATCAATATAATAATTCTGAACCCTGAGGTAATAATTTTAAAGAATATTTTGCCAATCGTTCTACCTCATCCTGTGTAAAGGGGTCGGCATGGTATTTATTTTCGAGATACATTTCAAACTGGTCGAGGTAATAATCGCTGGCGGGAATCCCGCTTGTTCCTGTTGGAATTATCGTTTTTGAAGCATTCCAGTCAGAAAGATTGAAAATATGCCGGTGTGATGCACCATGGCTAACCTTATATAAGTTATTATATGAATACGAATATGGGGTAACTGTATGAAAACTGCCTGCTACTCCTTTTGGTCCTCTGTTCAGATTCAAAACTTTATCAAGAATGTTTACAACACCTAATGGATGACTTATCGTTAATGTATGCAACTTGCTCCATTCCCACCTTTCCAAGTCATCCCCCAGTTTTTCGGATAATTCCACCACAGTTTCCTCAAAAGATCTTTGAATGATATCATTTAGAGTTTCTGTTTCCGGTGTCTTCTTATTATCCATCCACTCCGAAGTGCCGGCAATTAAAATATTCTCCATAAGATTCTCAAGTAGAATTCTTTGTCCCATTAATGATATAAAAAGCTCCGGTGATAGTTCATCCTTCAACAGGTTTTCACATATTTTCCGGTAATGAATTTCAAAAATCATTGCCGCCCGGCTATCACCACTCATCACATAATCCCAATCCCGTAGTATTCTATAAGCAGCTATCTCCATATTATTATTCCCAGGTTGAATGGCATTTAAAAAAAAAGGTAGAAATCGTTCGGCTTTCACTGATTTATAATCATCATGCATTCGCACAAAATCCTCTGTTCCATGCAACTCTGTTTCATCCAGTAATTCCCTGATACGGGTTATACGATCGGGTACAGCAAACCAGGATCCGATGTAATAAGGATAATCATCCGGAACGGTTTTATTATTGGCTGAAGACACATAACCACGATCGGGATTATATTCATAAGGTAGTTCTTCAAAAGGAACAAAACCTTGCCAATCGTATAAACTCGTATCGCCACGATAAATGGAAATACCGGTCCCCTCCCTTATCGGTATGCCTGCAGCTGTCTGCAATCCAATATTCCCCATTACATCAGCATAAACAATATTTTGACTTACAGATTTAAAAGAGACAACAGCCTTTCTGAAATCCTCCCAGTCAGCTGCTCTGTTTAATAAATAAACGGTTCTTAATTCGTTACTCATTTCATTACCCATCCATCTGATGGATAAAGGTGTTTCCTTCTCATTCTTAAACTTATTAATCAGAGGTCCTCTATGCGTAAAACGCAGTTTCTCATTGACCACCTCCCCTTCCTTTGTTGCGATCTTTTCCTCATTTATCAAAAAATCATGCCATTTACCATTGAGTAAGTATTTGGTGGTATCATCATTTATTGTTTCTGCATAAAAGTCGAGATCGTCAACCGTAACATTTGTCATACCCCAGGCTATCGAATCATTATGTCCGCAAATCACAAAAGGCTGACCCGGTAACACCAACCCGGTAACATTCAAGCTACCTTCAACAACCTGATGCATCTGATACCAAATACCGGGTGACATAAATCCCAGATGCATATCATTAGCCAATAACGGTAATCCGGTTTTACTTTTCTTACCGGAAACCGCCCAGTTATTACTTCCATAGAAAATCTGGGCTCCCAGCCTTTCAAGTTCAGTATTTGCTGACAAAAGGGTTTCATCTAAACCCTGATTTAAAGTAATATCGGAAAATACAGGAACAGAATGTGCTTCCGACGAGGGAATAAACTCCCGGATTAATTCTGCCGGCACTTCGGCAGCGAGTTGGTGCAAGAGATACTCCTGGCCCCAACCTGATGACAAATCCCACGACATATAACCAATAAGATTAACAGAGTGAACGGGCTCCCAGGGTTCAGGCTTATATCCCAGCACAGTAAACTCAGGAGGTAAAGGATGGTTGTTTATATAATAGTTTACACCTTCCGAAAAAGCTTCAAGGGCAGAAAGTATTTCAGGAGTGGTCTGTTCCAACACCTTTTCAGATTTCTCCTGTATACGCAATGATCGCATAAACAGATCAGTTTCTGCCTGCTCCTTCCCCATCACTTCCGATAATCTGCCTTGCGTTACACGTCGTAGTAAATCCATCTGCCACAAACGATCCTGAGCCATAGTATATCCTGTTGCTAAATATAAATCTCTGTCATTCCCGGCATATATATGAGGAATTGCAAATGAATCTCTCATTACGGTTACTTCGTCCCTTAATGAATTAATATTCACATCTTCAGAATAATCAGGAAGTGCAGAGGTTCGTAGTCTCCAAATAAATAGCAGCCCCCCAATAATAACAATTAATACGATGACCAATAAAATCAGAAGGATTCGCTTTAATAGTTTCATTTGTTTATGATTTTACAAGCTTAAAATATACATCAATGAAGCAATATGAAGTGCAAATTGTTTTACTTTTAACTTTATAAATTTATAATCAATTAATTAATTATGAAACAACTTTTGCTGCTTTTCATACTTAGCATAACAGGATTGCCAGGAATCGCCCAGGAAGCTGATAAAATTACAGGGATTTGGTGGAACGATGAGAAAACATCAAAAATAAAAGTGGGAAAAAAAGATGGTAAATATATAGGAACCATTATTTACATCATTCCTGAAAGATATGTCGACGGTGCACCACCCAAAGATGAAAAGAACCCGGATGCTTCACTACAAAACCGTTCTCTAATAGGTTTACAAATATTGAGCGGTTTTGAATACGATGCAAAGAAAAAAGAATGGAAAAATGGTAAAATCTATGATCCAAAGTCAGGAAACACTTACGACTGCTATTCCTGGCTTGAAAATAACGACCTCCTCAAACTTAAGGGATTTGTTGCCGGAATAAGATTTTTGGGACGTACTTCGGAATGGTATCGAACAGACAAATAATTTTTGGCATATTATACTTCTAAAAACTTTTCTTTCTATTTCGTAAATCCATAGTAAAAGTTAAGGTTAAAAAACAAGGCTTAGATAAGACCCTGGCTATACCAAGTCCAGTTTTTATCGAACCAACACTGGACTTGAACTGGACTTGGTATGGAAATGTAGCATTGAAGAACTATAATTTTCATCTTCCTGAAAGGAGAAAGTATAGGATAAAACTACCGGCTTGAACTATTATGAAAATCATAAAAATGATGCCAACGACAATCTTACCCCATTATATAAGTATGGCGAAGTAGTTAGTGCCAGACATACAGATTATACCTTTGAACCGGACATCCTCAATAAGAAACCTGAATATTGAACCCCATTTGTTCTACCCGGTTGGCTATTGCATCCAGGGTTTCGGGTGTAACTTTTTTGAGGGTATCAACAGGTGTATCTCTGGCAATGGTGTATATCATGACCATTTCGGGACGAATGGCTGTGAGCAGTTTCAGCCATGCCCCGACTTCTTTTTCTGAAGTATTATCTACCTGAATGCCTTTATAGGAACCTTTTAGAAAAAGTGTTTGTATGGTTACCTTTCCATTAAACTGTTTTAATTGATCAACTACCTTTTCCAAATTAAAATTACCTCGAGGACAGTCAATTAACCTGATCGTATCTTCAAATGCTGAATCCAGTTTTTGAATATTATCATCCACTTTTAGTAAAGCTTCAAAGACATCAGGTTTATGAAGCATAGTAGCATTTGATAAAACAGCTATCCGTGCTTTCGGCGCATATTTATTTCTAAGGTTGATGGTATCGATAATTATTCCATCGAAATTCGGGTGAAGTGTAGGTTCACCATTTCCGGCAAAAGTAATTACGTCGGGCAACAGATTATCAGCTGCCATAGTTTTTAATTTACTTTCTAAATGTTGATATACTTCAGGACGAGCAGGGAGGACAGCTTTTTGGGCATATTTGGTAGGGGTGAATCCACATTCACAGTAAATACAATCGAATGAACAAACCTTAACATCAGTTGGTAACAGATTTATACCCAAAGAAACTCCAAGTCTGCGGCTTTTAACCGGACCAAATATTATATCATCAAATAGAAAGGTAGCCATAATAAATTTTGAAATGCAAAGATAGCCTGAACGAATGCTATGCTGTCATATATAAGCAATAAAATTTAATGATTCGTTCATCAAAAATATTTATTCATTGGAGTCATAAACTTTTTTGCCTGCAACCCAGGTACTTTCGATGGTTGCATTAAGAACCTCATTAGGTTTCGCAGACATTAGATCAGTATCAATAATTATGAAATCGGCATATTTACCCGATTCCAGACTACCTTTAACATTTTCTTCAAATGAAGCTTTCGCAGCCCAGCTAGTCATAGACCGAAGGGTTTGTTCTCTGGTTAACCCCTCCTCAGGCCTCCAGCCACCTACTGGTTGATGATAATGATCGGTACGAAAGACAGAGGAAAAAAAGGTATATAGAGGATTGATTGATTCTACAGGAAAATCAGTTCCATTTGGAAGCCAACCGTTCTGTCTGAGCAAGGTTTGATAAGCATAAGCTCCCGGAATACGATCCTTTCCAATTCTATCTTCCACCCATCCCATATCTGAAGTACAATGCGTGGCCTGTATGGAAGGAATAATAGAATAAGCAGCAAATTTTTCAAAATCTTCAGGAGAAATAATCTGTGCATGTTCAATACGCCACCGACGATTGTTCTCACCTTTAAGAATATTCCCATAAATATCGAGCATCATCCTGTTGGCTCCATCACCAATTGCATGAGTGGCAACAATAAAATTATGTTTGTATGCAAGCTGACAAATCGAATCAAAGTATTCATGACTTCTTGTTTGAATTCCTGTATTACCCGGATCGTCTGCATAATCATCAAGAAGGAGTGCACCACGTGATCCCAAAGCACCATCCGAAAATAATTTTATTGAATTAATTGTTAGGCGTTCTTCAATAGAAGGACCTTTTGGTAAGAAAGTTTCAAAATTCTCTTCTGTAGGATTGATCATGGCATTAATCCGCATTTTCAAACTACCCTCCTCATGTAGCTGCTTCATGATAATAATTGTTTCGTTATCAACTCCGCAATCGGTAACAGAAGTAAGTCCGGCCTCCAAACATTTAATTTGAGCTTTTAACAGAGCCTGTTTTAGCAGGCCGGAATCAGGTTCAGGGATTAAAGCTGAAACCATGTTCATGGCATTATCGATAAGAATGCCTGTAGGCTCCCCTTTACTTATTATTATCTTACCCCCGGCAATTGTAGTATTGTTGTCAATTCCTGCCAGGGATAAAGCTTTTGAGTTGCACCAACCGGCATGGCCGTCGACCCTGATAAGATAAACCGGTATATCCGGAAACAATTCATCCAGTCTTTTCTTGTCAGGAAACTCAGCTACGTCCCAGTCATTTTGATCCCACCCTCTGCCTAATAACCATTTGCCATTGAAATTAGATTGATGATGCAATAAGATTTCATAAATTTCATCAGGACTCTTAGTTCCACTTAAATCAGCATATTGCATAAGATTAAGCCCATAGCCTGTAAAATGAGTATGAGCATCATTAAATCCGGGATAAATAAATTTTCCGGTAGCATCTATAACGTTTTCAGATTTAAACTGAGCAGTTATTTGATTGGTTGGTCCGGAGGCAACAACTTTACCATTATTCACTACCAGGCATTCAGCAACTGAGAAATCCTCATCCATCACATAAACAGAGGCATTAACCACAATCAGATCTGCCGGCTTTTTAACAGTGCAGGAATTCATTATAAATATAATAAGTATTACACTTTTGCATAAACTATTCATTATTTGTTAAATAGATTAATAATCATAGCAAAGATAAATTGAAAATTAATACTTCAACACAACAACTTCGGGTTGTTTTTTTTACGTTATATGAAGCCGTGTAGTTTTTTCGTAAAATATTTCAGGAAATAATAAGTATTAACTATAGAAATTCATTATTCAATTTATTTTTTATATTTTAGCCTGTTGATCCATTAATAGAAAAATAAATGTTTACACTGGGCATATTCACAACACACCTACCCTACATTGCATTGGTGATGTTCTATGCCTTTTTTTGGATGATCGGTTTCGATACCGGGTCTGCAGAAAAACTACAAACAGGTAAATCACTTATTTCTGTTGAACAAGCTTATGAACACCATTTAGAACAGTCAATACATCATTATTTTTATGAAAAAGATAAAAATGATAAAGGCTGTTATGGAAGCCAGGTACCCTTCATTTTCCGTCCGCTTAAGAAATTAATACACAACGGATACTATTTGATCAAGCACAATAGTTGTACTTTCAAGGGAATTCTTTTCAATCGTCCACCCCCCGTTATTTTCTAAAGAATCTTGAAATGCATTAAACAAAAACCTGTTCAGGTGGTTTTGTGCATAAAGAAGGATACTTTAACCTGAGTATATTCACCATTAATCAAAAAAATATCAGAAGAAACTAATTATGGTAGGTCTGACAGGGATCAGTTATAAGACTTCGACGGTTGATGTGCGGGAAAGATTTTCACTATCAAAAGATGAAATAATTCCATTTTCAGAACTCCTGCAAAAAGAAACAGATATTTCAGAAATAGTTGTTTTATCAACATGTAATCGTACTGAAATATATTTCTCACAGGATAAATATGAATTTAACGTAGCAGCAAAGCTCATTTATAAAACATTAAAACGTTTTAAAGAAGTTAAAAATAAATATTGGAATTTTTTCTATAGTTATTCAAATGATGAAGCAATAAGGCATTTGTTTCAGGTAGCTTCAGGCATCGATTCAATGATCATCGGTGAAGATCAGATTATAGGGCAGATCAAGGAAGCCTATATGATTTGCACTGAAGCAGCATTAACCGATGCAGTATTGATGCGGCTGTTTCAAAAATCGTTTGAAGCAGGAAAACGTGTACGAACAGAGACAAAAATCAAAATGGGGACGACCTCAATCAGTAGTGCTGCTGTTCAAAAATGTGCTCAAGAATTTGAAGAACTGTCGGATAAAAAAGTTTTGATGATAGGAGCGGGTGAAACAGGTACGCTGGTCTTGCAAAATTTCAGAAAGAATGGGAGTCCGACAATTGCAGTAACAAATCGAACGGCAGAAAAAGCAGAAAAGCTGGCAGAGAGGCATGATTGTAATTTACTACACTTTGATCAGGTTAGCGCCCATTTATATCATTTCGATATAATTATTGTAGCCACCGGTTCTCCTGTACCTTTGGTAACACAACAAATGGTTGAAAATAATTTGCATAGGAGGACAGGCCTGAAACAGGTTTTTATTGATTTATCGGTACCCCGAAATATTGAGAACAATATCGAACAGTTGCAGTATGTAAAATTATTTACTATTGATGATCTGCAAGTGGTTGTTGACAGCAATATGGAAAAACGTAAGGAGTGTATTGATGCTGCTAATACCATAATTGAAGAAATGGTGGATGATTTTAGTGAATGGCTTGCAGGCCGTTCGTTGCGTCCTGCCATTAAAGCTATTACCTATAATATGCTTAAAATTACAAAAGAAGAACTTTCAGGTTACAAATCAGACTCAGAAGAAACACAGCTTGCTGTTAATGAATTTTCAAAACATCTTACACAGAAATATACCCGCCTGTTTATTAAAAACCTAAAACATCTCACAGCAAATGGTAAAAAGACAGATTCGCTAAAACTTGTAAATGAATTATTTAATATTGGCGAATTATAAGGTTTAAACTATAAAACAAGCATGGTGCAGTGATCACTTATGGAATTAAAAATTCCTCATGCGAGTTTCAACAGGTCGTTTTAAACAATTATCATCTAATGAAAAAAGAAACCATCCGTATCGGAACAAGAGGAAGTCAACTGGCCTTATATCAAGCAGAACTTACAAAAAAGCAACTGCTGGAGAAATTTCCTGAGCTGGATGTTGAAATAAATGTAATACAAACAAAAGGTGATAAGATACTAGATGTTGCACTTTCGAAAATAGGAGACAAGGGATTGTTCACCAAAGAAATTGAAAATGCTCTACAGGATAATCAGGTTGATATTGCAATTCACAGTTTAAAAGATTTACCTACTCAACTCCCAAAGGGATTAAAGCTGGGTGCTGTACTGGAACGTGCAGAATACCGGGATGCTTTGGTCAGTAAAGATGGGCGTCGGCTTGACGAATTAAACGAAAACGATATAAT
>DASRQG010000075.1:0-7157 GCA_035645995.1 Mariniphaga sp.
AATCAGCAAATTCTGAATGTTAATGACTAGTTGATTAGATAAACATCATTAAAAAATCGACCCGAAGAAATGTCATCTTAAAGTATCATTTTGAAATTCAAATTGGTAGGCATTTAAAATTCAGGTTCCATAAAAAAATCAAAAACCTATGGATTCTTTTGAAAATTACTATCTTCGTAGCTCAAAAAAAATTAAGTAAATACTGCATTAAAATAACTGTAAATCAATGGCAACGTTACAAACGATTAGAACAAAGGCAGGATTATTGGTAGCAATTGTAATTGGCATTTCACTTGCAGCCTTTGTACTTGGAGACATGTTTCAAAGTGGGAGTTCCTTATTAAGAGGGAACCAAATGGAGGTTGGTGAGATAAATGGAGAATCTATACAATATCCGGATTTTCAAAGAGAAGTTGAACGCCTTGGGGATATTTACCGGATGAATACTCAATCCAGTCAGATTGATGAACAAACCTGGGTACAGGTAAGAGAACAAACCTGGGAGAATATGGTACGGGATGAGATAATGACCGATGTATATGAAAAACTTGGAATCGGGATTAGCTCACAAGAACTTTTTGATATGCTACAGGGGAGTAACCTTCATCCAATCATTCAACAATTATTTCGTAATCCAAATACCGGCCAGGTTGACCGTGGTGCAGTCATCCAATTTTTAAGGAACCTTGAAACAGGTGTTGCACCTGAACAACGCCAATATTGGTTGTATCTTGAAGGTCAAATTGTTGATGAACGTATCCAGTCAAAATACAACAATTTGATAAGTAAAGGTTTATACGTTACAGGTTTAGAAGCTGAAAAAAGCATGGAAGCCCGCAACAAGCAAATTAATTTTGACTACATTATGCTTAATCAAAATTCTGTTGCCGACAGTCAGGTTGTAGTTACAGATAAAGAGCTTAATGATTATTATAATAATAACAAAGATAATTATCGTCAGGAAAAGATGCGTCGCATTGAATATGTAGCTTTTCAGGTAACGCCATCGAAAAGAGACTTTGACCAAGCCGGGGAATGGATCAATGATATCGTTTCAGATTTTTCTTCAACTACCGATAATGTGGCATTTGTAAACTCTAATTCAGATGAACGTTTTGATGAGATGTGGTATAAACGGGAAGATTTACCTCAGGATATAGCTACATGGATTTTTGAAGAAGGAGCGAATGTTAATGATGTATTTGGACCCTATTTTGAAGACAATACATATAAACTATCTAAACTACATGCATCGGCGATGATGCCCGATTCAGTACAGGCACGCCATATTTTATTACCGGTAAATACGCAGGAAGAACTTATTGCTATGCAAACTTTAGCCGACAGTTTAAAGACAGCGATTGAAGACGGTAGTAACTTTGCAGACCTTGCAGGTGAATATTCTTCAGATCAGGGCTCAGCATTACAAGGAGGTGATCTTGGATGGTTCAGACGCGGACAAATGGTTAAACCATTTGAGGATGCAGCTTTCAACAATAAAGTGAATCAGGTTTCAATCATCAATACTCAATTTGGAATACATCTGGTACAAACAACAGCACGAGGTAGAGAAGTTCGTCAGGTTCAGGTAGCAAACCTTGTAAGGAATGTTTCACCAAGTACACAGACCTATCAGAATGTTTATGCTGAGGCCAGTGAATTTGCCGGTAAAAGCTTATCACAAGAATCCTTTGATGAAGCAGTTGAGGAATTAAATCTGGATAAAAGAGCTGCCAATGTGATGGAAACAGACCAGCAAGTGGCATTGTTTGAGAATTCAAGGCCATTGGTACGTGCCATTTATGACACCAAGGTTGGTAATATTGTAGAAAATCAGCAGGGATCAACAATATTTGAATTAGGTGATAATTTTGTTGTCGCAACTCTTGTTTCTGCGACAGAAGAAGGTGTTGCCAGTTTTGAAAGTGTGAAAGAACGTGTAAGGCTCTCGGTTCTAAACGAAAAAAAGCGTCAGTTCCTTGTTGAACAAGCTAACGCAGCCATTGAAGGTAAAACCGACCTGGAAGCTATTGCCACAGAATTAAATACTGCTGTTAGAAATGCTTCCGATATAAACTTTAATTCTGTACAAGTACCGGGTGCAGGTATGGAGCCTAAAGTTATTGGCTTTGCAACTGCAATGCCTGTGAATACTATTTCAAAAGCCATTGAAGGAAATTCAGGAGTTTATATTGTAGAAGTGACCAATGTTTCCGAAGGCAACATAGATGTTGAAGCCGAAAGAAGCAGATTGGCTCAGAATATAAATTTCAGAGCTGCATCTCAGGCTTACCAGGTTCACAGAGAAAAAGCTGAAATAGAAGATCAAAGAGCTAAATTTTATTAGCAGAATAAATAAATACAATTAAAAAGCTGCCTTAATTTAGAGGGCAGCTTTTTTTTTGGTCATAAATAATGACTATCAGAACAAAAATTTGTTAAATCATTTTCAATAACTTGTATGTTATTTCATGTATGGATTAAAAAGGAATAATTTTGTCGACACGAAATAAGAACAACAAAAAATATAAACAATGACTGATATACAAAAAGCACTTCTTATTATCCTTGATGGTTGGGGAATCGGAAACGGAACCCGGGCGGATATAGTATCACAGGCAAATACTCCATTTATGGATTCACTGTTGACCAAATATCCCCACGCGCAACTTTTGGCTTCGGGAGAACATGTAGGACTCCCCGACGGACAGATGGGCAATTCAGAAGTAGGCCATTTAAATATAGGTGCAGGCAGAGTTTTGTATCAGGATATGGTTAAAATTACTCGTGCTATAAATGACAGATCTTTATGGCAAAACCCCAAAATTCTGGAAGCATACAATTATGCCAAAGAATATAATAAAAGAGTACACCTGGTCGGCTTAATTGGGTCAGGAGGTGTTCATGCGTTAAGTTCACATATGATCGCACTAAGCCAGATAGCAACCGACATGGGCCTTGAGGATGTATTTGTACACGGCTTAACCGACGGCCGCGATACAGATCCCCGATCTGGTCATGAGTTCATTAAAAATGATATGGAAGCCCTTAAAAATACCAACGCCCGGTTTGCTTCATTAATCGGAAGGTACTACGGAATGGATCGCGACAAAAACTACGATCGGCTAAAGCTTGCCTACGACCTCTATACCCAGGGGAAAGGTAAAAAAACTACCGACTTATTGGCTGCAGTACAAGAATCGTACGACAATGGGGTTACCGATGAATTTATGCTGCCAATTGTAATGGTTGATGATAATAACGAGCCGGTAGCCATGTTTGAAAATGGCGATGTAGTGATTTGTTTTAACTTCAGAACCGACAGGCTACGCCAGACTACCATAGCTTTCACTCAAAAGGACCTCCCGGAGTTTGGTATGGAAATGATGGACCTTGAATGGTACACGATGACCAATTACAATGCCAGCTTCGAAGGTATTAATGTTATTTTCGACAAAGAAAATGTTAACGAAACCATGGGTGAAGTGGTTTCTAAAGCTGGGTTAAAGCAAATCAGAATTGCGGAAACCGAGAAATATGCTCATGTAACTTTCTTTTTCAGTGGTGGACGAGAAAAAGAATTTGAAGGTGAAAGCAGAATATTAATTCAATCACCAAAAGTACCAACATACGATCTGAAGCCGGAAATGTCGGCTCCGGAAATAAAGGAGGCAATTGTTCCGAAACTGCTCAACAGTGAGCCAGATTTTGTTTGCCTTAATTTTGCCAATGGTGACATGGTTGGCCATACAGGAGTTTATGAAGCAATTAAAAAAGCAGTGGAAGCTGTTGACCGTTGCACCCAAGAAGTTGTTGAGGCAGCGCTCCAGGGTGGATATGAAGTATTGATAATTGCGGATCATGGTAATGCTGATAATGCACTTAATGATGATGGTTCAGAAAATACAGCACATTCACTAAATCCAGTTCCATGTATCTATGTGAGTAAAAATAATACACGTAAAAAGGTAGAGAATGGTGTTCTTGCTGATGTGGCCCCTACCCTTCTAACAATGATGGGATTGGAAATTCCCAATGCAATGACAGGAAAAAATTTGATTCATTAATACTTTCTAATTGCCTGAGAATCTGCAATTGATGCAGATCATTCTCAGGCAATTTATTTTTTTTACAATAGAGGCATTATTTTTGACCACCCAACATTTAGAATGATAGAAATTGGAAAAACAATATTAAGCAGGGAGTTATTTGAAAAACGTTTTGTTTGCGACCTACTCAAATGCAAAGGTGCCTGTTGTGTAGAAGGTGATTCCGGAGCACCGGTAACTGAAGAAGAAGCTGCAATTATAGAAAAAGAATACGCTTCTTTTGAAAACTACTTGCCTGAAGCACATCGTAAAGAAATCAAAAAACAGGGCTTTGCTGTAATAGACGAAGACAACGATCTGGTTACTCCTTTAGTAAACAAACGTCAATGTGCATATTCTTTTCACGATGAAAAAGGAATACTTAAATGTGCCATTGAGAAAGCACACATTAAAGGGAAAATTGCTTTTCGCAAGCCTGTTTCCTGCCATTTATTTCCAATCCGTGTTACAGAATATAAAAATTTTGATGCCCTTAACTACGAAGAGTTAGACATCTGTAAACCCGCTTTGGAATGCGGAAAAAGCCTGAACGTAACTGTTTATAAATTTCTAAAAGAACCTTTAATTAGAAAATATGGAAAAGATTGGTATAATGAGGTAGAAATTGCAGCAGATTATCTTAAAAATTCAAAAAAAGCAATATAACAAATAAACTTTTGTTATGATTTATAATTAAATTAAGGATCTTAAGCAAAAAAATACATGTTTCAAGATTATGGAAAAGAATGAATAAAAATTAAAATATCACCTTTTACAATACTGTAAAACAACAATATACACAAAGTATAAAACATCCGGCATCATATGGTTGTTATATACTTCCCAAATCACAAATACGACATCACTAGTGTCCAAAAGATTTTTCACTAAACCTTTGCATGTTGTTAATATTTAAATAATTATAGCCAAAAAAGTTACGTGTCGATTTGAATTCATTTATCATCTTAGCTGCCTGAAAGTAAATCAGACAAATATGAACAGCGGCAAATATGTATTCAGTCAACTCGTGGCCTTTCTGCCTAAGAGAGTTTTTGATATGATAGTCAAGCGACATAACGGTGACAAATGGGTAAAGACATTCACTTGTTGGAACCAACTGCTCGTAATGATGTATGGGCAATTGGCTGCCTGTGATAGCCTCAGAGAAGTCGTTTGTATCATTGACTCTATCAAAAACAAGAGCTATCATCTCGGTTTTGGCAAAGGTGAGATTAAATTGAGCAATCTTTCCTATGCCAATGTAAACCGTGACTACAAGATATTTGAAGAATTTGCCTTTTATATGATTAATCTTGCTCAAAGCAAGCGTATTCAAAGGCCATTCGAACTGCATGGAAAATTTTATGCGTTCGATTCCACAACAATAGACCTTTGCTTGAGCTTGTTCAAGTGGGCATACTTCAGGAAAAACAAGGGTGGCATCAAAGTCCACACGCTGTTTGATGTTGTAACTCAGATTCCGACCTACATTCATATCACAGAAGCAAGAGTTCACGATGTGAATGTGATGGATCTGATACCATATGAGCCGTATGCCTTCTACATCTTTGACAAAGGTTATTATGACCTTGCCAGGTTGTATACCATTAACATTATTGAGTCTTACTTCGTCATTCGACAGAAGTCTCACCTTAAGTATGAAATTGTTGATGGAGAAGAACTTTTGGATGAAGGAGATAATATCCTGCTTGATCAAAAAATACGCCTTTTGGGCTATCAGACCAAGAAAAAGTATCCGGCTGAACTGCGTAGGATCGTTTACTATGCTCCCGATCTTAAAAGGACATTTACATTCCTGACCAACAACATCAGCATAAAGGCGAAAGATATCGCTATGCTGTACAAGCAACGATGGCAGGTGGAACTCTTCTTCAGGTGGATTAAGCAACATCTCCGAATTACTTCCTTTTGGGGTAATACTGAGAATGCTGTTAAAATACAAATTTATATTGCGGTTATCACTTATTGTCTTGTAGCTATCGTTGAACAGGACTGCCAGTTGGGCAGATCGACTTTCAATGTGCTTCGTGTTGTAAGCAGAGTGCTGACAGACAAAACAAACATTAGAGATCTTTTCTTGTCCTCTGAGACTATTGAAGATGTATATGATGATGCCGTTCAACTTGAATTTGCTTTTAAGTATTAATCGTTGAAAAAATTAATTGGACACTAGTGACAATTTTTTATTAATCATTATTTTCCTTTGAATTAATGGTCCATACAATTACAACAGGATTACTATTTTCTGAAAAATCAAGCTCATAAAATCCGGAACTGACAATTTTATCTGTTTTAGCAGCAATTGATTTTAAACGGTATGGTGTAATAACTGAAAAAAAACTCGAATCAATGGCACCCTGAATGTTATATAATGATAAGGGGTTATCCTTTGAGAAAGGAATATTGTAGCATTCCTTTAATTCTTTATCATATATAAACTGATAATACCACATATCTTTAGAAGCCATAAAAGAAAAGAAATTTTTTGTTTCAATCGGATATAAAATATTCCATATAACAGATTGATTGAATACTTCCTCAGATAAGTTTGTTGTATTGGTTGAACTAAACGTTTCAGACTGATATTTTTTGGGGACAGAATTCTTGCCAAAATCAATTAAATATTCATCAATTAATTCTGTCCCTTCCAATCTTTGGATTTTATTGTCAAACCTCAATGGTGAAATTAATATTTTATTTGAATAATCGTAAAAACGTTTCATAGTAAAATCTTTATAATTTATATTTAAATGCTTTTTATGTAATTTATTATTGTCATATACATAAAACCATTTATTATTTTCATTTCTGTTCTGATCCGAATATGAATGATTCCAGAAATAAATATTTTTGCCTTTTGTATAATACTCCCCAAAATTAGTACCACTGGTTAAGTTGAAAAAAACAATTATTTTTAACCAGTTATTTATGAAAAAGTCAAGAAGAAAATTTTCAGCATCTTTTAAAGCCAATGTAGCCATTGAAGCGCTCAAGGAGCGTGAAACCCTAGCTGAACTATCCAAGCGTTTTGAAGTTCATCCGAACATC
>DASRQG010000076.1:0-6728 GCA_035645995.1 Mariniphaga sp.
AGTTTATTGGTTCACCATATTTGCTCCTAAACAGGTACTAACATATAAAGGTGGAGAAACAGAAGATTCGTTTTCAATTTTGGTCAGCAATGTTTTTCAACCGAACCGAAAATCGGAACTTCTAATTAATCTGGTTAACAAATATAAACCTGATCTGTTTCTGGTGCTTGAAGCAGATAAATGGTGGGATAATCAGCTTAGGGCCATTGAATCTGATTATGAATATAAAGTTAAGAAACCTCAAGACAACCTTTATGGAATGATCCTTTATTCGAAACTGGAATTATCGGATCAAAAAATTAATTTCCTTTTTGAGGATGATATACCTTCATTTGAGGCGATGGTGAAGTTAAACAATCTTGCAAAATTTAAAATATATTGTTTACATCCCAGGCCACCTTTTCCTACCGAGAGCGAAACTTCAACAAACAGAGATGCAGAACTTCTTGTTGTTGGAAAGAAGGTTGAGAAGCATGACTCACCTGTTATAATATTTGGAGATTTTAATGATGTAGCATGGTCGAACACAACCCGGCTTTTTCAGAAAATAAGTGAATTATTAGATCCACGCATAGGGAGGGGGTTCTATAATTCATTTCATGCTGGTTATGCTTTGTTCAGATGGTCGCTCGATCATGTATTTCATTCCACTCATTTTCAGCTCATGGACCTAAAACGACTCGGTAATATAGGTTCTGATCATTTTCCAATCTATATTAAACTTCATTATAAGCCGGAAGAGAAAGAATTACAGGAGGAGCCTGAAGCGAATGAAGAAGAATTAGAGTTGGCAGATGAGAAAATTGAAACTGCCAGAGAAGAAAATTGAACATGTCAATAACTGTTTTATTTGTAAAGGTTGATTAAATATAGCTGAATGTAATTAAATCTGTCATTTCAGCATGGTGATAATCATTGGTTTATTTTTTGAGGGTAGTATATATTCAAACATTTTTGAACAAAGAATATATAATTATGACCATTCAGGAGCTGAAAAATATATATATAGAGATTTGTAGCCACATTTCTAAGCGCCGTTTAAAACCTGCATTTGATTTGACAGGAAAACTGATTTCTGAAAATAACCTTGGTGAATATGCTGATGAATACCGGCAAATAGAAGAGACTTATCATTTTATGTTAAAATATACCGTAGAGGGAATCCGTGACCCTGAACGGCAAAAGATATACCGTAAACTAATTATTTCGTTATTTGACCTCGCAGATAAAGTTAATGAAACACTTCTGGATAAATATTCGCCTTCAGTTATTTATGCTCGGAAAAGATCTTTTAAAGGCAGGTATATCGATGATTTGGTTAAATTTATTGCCAGCCTTGAAGATTATTACCTTCAGGAGGAGGAGCAGATTTCAAAAGATGATGTTTCTTCAGCTACTACTGACCGATCACAGCATGAGAAAATTCAGAGACTGTTTTATCACATTTGGTTTCACGACAAATTGACACAAGAGGAAACAGAATCTTTGCGTTCATTTTTATATAGCCCTGTAATAGATGTACCTTACAAATCTATCATCGTTACAGCAGTAATGCTCAGCCTGCAAAGGTATTTCGATAAAGAAAAGTTTAATTTATTGTTTGATTCCTACGAACTTCAGGAGCAGGAAATCAGCCAGCGTGCCTTAGTAGGATTGTTGGTAAATCTGGATAAGTATGATCTGCGGATGGTTTTTCATCCGGAGTTAACAGGACGCTTGAGCCTGTTGAATGAAAAGCTTGAGTTCAAACAAAATCTTGAACGTATAATCATCCAGTTTATCCGTAGCAAAGAGACCGAAAGGTTACAGCAGCGAATCAGAGATGAAATTCTACCGGAGATGATTAAAATTAGTCCTAACCTGAAAAATAAAATCAACCTTGATAGTTTAATGGAAGAGGGGTTGACGGAGGATAAAAATCCGGATTGGCAGGAGATTTTCAAAGATTCTCCCGGCTTGCTGAATAAGATGGAGGAATTTTCAGAAATGCAGATGGAGGGTGCTGATGTTTTTATGGGCTCTTTTTCAATGCTTAAATCTTTTCCATTCTATAATGAGCTGAGCAATTGGTTTATGCCTTTTTTTCCGGAAAATCCCGACATTGAAGATGCCTTTCACGGATCGAATGATGTTAATAAAGTTTTATTGGAAGCTATAGCAAAAGCTCCTATTTTATGTAATTCAGATAAGTATTCCTTTTGTTTTAGTATACAAAATCTTCCACAAGAAAATCGTGAATTTTTAATGCAGGGTTTACAAGCCGAAATGGAACAACTGAAAGAAGTTCAGAAAGATGATCTGTTGCTGGATTCAGCTAAATCAGCTGAATTTGTTTCCAATCAATTTATTCAGGATTTATATAGATTTTATAAGTTAATTCCGGCAAGACAGGAAATTGATGATTTATTTGCTCGTCGTTTTGATTTTCATAACAAAATTGCTTTAAGGGAAATCATTCTTGAGGATCCAAAACTATTGAGGAATATTGGTGAATATTATTTTGCCAGGAATTATTTTAATGAAGCTCTGGACATTTTTACACAATTGCTTGAACAGGAAAAATCAGGTGAATTATATCAAAAGGTAGCATTTTGTTATCAAAAAGAAGGTAATTACAGTCAAGCCCTTGAGGGGTACCTTAAAGCAGATTTATTTGATATAAATAAGTACTGGAATTTTAAGAAAATTGCAATTTGTTACAGGAACTTAAAACAACCGGACAAAGCTCTGGAATACTATAGACAAGCTGAGACAATTGAACCCGATAATCTTAACAACCAACTCAATATTGGTCATTGTTTGTTGGAACTGAATGAATTTGAGGAAGCTTTAAAGGTTTATTTCAAAGTAGAATACCTTGCTCCGGGGAATAAAAAAGTATGGCGGCCTATTGCATGGTGTTCATTTTTGACAGGAAAAGCAGAGCAGGCAGAGAAATATCTTTTTATGCTGTTGGAAGATGAACCCAATAAACATGATTATATGAACATGGGGCATGTACAATGGAGCATGGGAAATCGTAAGGAAGCGTTAAACTATTATCAGGAATCAATTCTGAATAAAGGGTTTTCTGCTGATGAGTTTCTTGATGTTTTTGAGGAGGATCTGCCTCACCTGTTAAATCACGGGGTTGAAGAGGAGGATGTTCCATTTATGCTCGACCAGCTTAGATATTTTATTGAGAACTAATTCATATGCGTAATTAAAAAAGCCTTCTGTCGGTTTAAATTGTTTGTTAAACCAAAGTAGGATGTCAACTTTTGGCTGTTTGCTGAAGGGGAATAATTGTATATTTGCCTCCAATAAAAATTAAAATTAACTATCAACATGGCAGATTTCAATTATCAGAAACCATTCCCGATTTTAAAGGATGATACCAACTATCGTTTATTAACAAAAGATTTCATTTCAGTAACTGAATGTGATGGCAGAAAAATACTTAAGATAGCACCTGAGGGACTTGAGTTAATGGCCCGTGAAGCTTTTACTGATGTTTCTTTTTATTTGAGGGCATCACATTTGGAAAAGCTTGTTAAAATTCTGGAAGACCCGGAAGCAACAGATAACGATAGATTTGTTGCTTATACCATGTTGTTAAACCAGGTGGTATCAGCCGAAGGTGAATTGCCAACCTGTCAGGATACGGGTACAGCAATTGTAATGGGCAAAAAAGGGGAGAACGTGTATACCGGTGTAAACGATGCTAAGTTTCTATCTAAAGGCATCTACGACACATATAATGAACGGAACCTTCGGTATTCACAAGTGGTACCGTTCAATATGTTCGACGAAAAAAATACAGGTAATAATCTGCCTGCACAAATTGACATATATGCTGAGGAAGGCGATAGTTACGAGTTCTTGTTTATGACCAAAGGTGGAGGTTCCGGTAACAAAACATTCCTGTATCAGCAAACCAAATCATTACTGACAGAAGAAAATCTTACCAGGTTTATCAAAGAAAAGATTAATGATCTGGGTACTTCTGCATGTCCTCCTTACCACCTGGCACTTGTTATTGGGGGTACTTCTGCAGAAGCAACGTTGTCTGCAGTAAAGAAGGCATCGGCCGGATACTATGATAACCTGCCAACAGAAGGAAATGAGGGAGGTCAGGCATTCAGGGATCTTGAATGGGAGAAGAAGGTTGAAGAAATTTGCACAAAGAGTGGGATAGGTGCTCAGTTTGGTGGTAAATATTTCGTACACGATGTTCGGGTTATCCGTCTGCCACGTCATGCTGCTTCATGTCCTGTTGGTCTGGGAGTAAGCTGTAGCGCCGATAGAAACATTAAGGCTAAGATAACCAGCGATGGGATTTATCTTGAAGAGCTTGAGAAAAATCCTGCCCGATTTTTACCAAAAGAAGCTCCTTACCTTCAACCCGCTGTAGAGATTGATCTTGACCAGCCAATGGAAGAGGTTTTAAAAGAGCTTGATAAGCACCCTGTAAAGACGCGTCTTAACTTAAAGGGAACTTTAATTGTTGCGCGTGATATTGCTCATGCAAAGATTAAACAAATGTTGGATGAGGGGAAACCTATGCCTGAATATTTCAAAAACCATCCGGTGTATTATGCAGGTCCTGCAAAAACGCCTAAAGGAATGGCATCGGGTAGTTTTGGCCCTACAACAGCAGGTAGAATGGACCCTTATGTCGATGGTTTTATGAACCTTGGTGGCTCAATGGTAATGGTAGCCAAAGGAAACCGAAGCCTGCAGGTGACTGAAGCATGTAAAAAACATGGCGGGTTCTACCTTGGTTCTATTGGTGGCCCTGCGGCTATTCTTGCACGCGACAGTATAAAGGAAGTTGAAGTAGTTGACTTTCCTGAACTTGGAATGGAGGCAGTCAGAAAAATTAAAGTAGAAAATTTCCCAGCCTTTATTATAGTGGACAATAAAGGAAATGACTTTTTTAAACAGATATAGCAGGCGATATAAAAAGGGCAGGCCAGATATGTTGAATTTGGCCGACCCTTTATCTGTATAATGAGAGTTGTTTTTATTTTAGCATTATTAACAGGTTGACCAATTATTTGCTATTTCCCGTTTATACCTAATCTGTTACCTTCAGTATCCTTAAATAACGCAAAATATTCGTCATCTGAAGATTCAATTTTACTTTTAGACCTGGTTATTGTGCCTCCATTTTCTTCAATCAGTTGCAATGTCTCATCAAGTCTATCTCCCACATCTATGTTAATTACTATTCCTTCCTCAGTTGGATTAAACCCTTTTTTGTAAAGCAATACTCCTTCATTATCGGGGAATATAGCCATCTTGTCATCCCCCTTACTTTTTACTTTCAATTTAATCCGGAGAATAGTATTATAAAAATCTACAGCCCTTTCAAAATTCTCAACAGGAATCTCTATCCACGAAAATAATCTCTTCATTGCTGAAATATTTTGTTAAACGTTTGAATGAAACTTAAAAACTTTTTATCAACCTGCTTTTCAAACATACGAATACTGCTGATTTCTGTTACAGCTTTAAATAGAGTAAACCTCCTTCCATGGTTCAAAAGAGAGGCTTAGGATTTTTAGTTACATTGTATTTCAACTTTTCAACCTTTAAAATGCTCCAGGTCCATGGGCCTTCTTCAAGATGCCATGTTACATCAAGCAGGGTAGGGATGACTATCCCATCCATTTCATGATGTTCCCGGGCTACGATAACCCATTTTAATCTTTTTGAATCCGGAAGGTTTTCTTTGTATCGATGTGTTTCAAATTTGTAGAAATGGCCATTTTCATTGAAGAAGAACTTTCCGGAAGCAGTGATGCCTTTATAGGAAAGGATTGCTTCAGCTGATTGATGATCTGTTTCTTTCCATGTGATATATGGACTGATTACAGCAGATGGCATCCAAACAGTCTCTCCTAGATACCGTTGTAAGGTACCTTCGTCAATCTTTTCACCTTTTTCCTTCAGAATATTAAACACCCCATACAAATTCATTTGCATTTCTCCTTTTCCGTCATCTAATTTATCCCGGCCCAGTATAGTAACCATGGGTGCCATATTTAATCGTAACATCCATATAAAAGATGGCAGAGCTGCACTAATAATTTGTGTTGATTTCGACTGGTACCATTTTTTTTGGTCTGGCTTTAACTTTAACTTGAAGGATTGCTGCATCCATACATTTTTTGGCTTTTTTCTGCCAACGGCCCCGGATAAATGAAGCCATTTAATGACCGGAGCAGGCAAATGTTGTATATCTTCGTTTGTTAAGATTTTCTCATCAGAGATGTTTGACTTAGTTAAAAAATGTTTGACCTCTGTTGTAATTTTTTTTCTAAATGACATAATCATTGAGTCTTTAAAATTCAGGTGTTTTTTCAGTAATATGTTTAACCATCAGGTAGCTGCATAAAATTGTGATTACATTTATCGCAGGAATGATAAATACTGCCGGGATTATATTTACACCATTCAACCCCATTGCAATTATTTTGGCTGTGAGGGCAGTCATTAGGATGGATAAAAAAATTAAATAAGGAACACCTACAGTATATCCTAATGGTTTTCTTTTAATCAATAATATTCCTGCAATAAATGATATTGGTAATAGTAATCCCAGGTCGAATCCCTGTACAATTAAGGTTGTGTAATGTTCTGTCTCAGCAGGGTAAACTGTACCATCCATAAGAGGGGGGATTATTACTCCAAGCCACATTAAACCAACAGCTATTGAATTAAAGATCAAGAAACTTCCTGCA
>DASRQG010000077.1:0-2336 GCA_035645995.1 Mariniphaga sp.
CACGGATAGTGTTCTTGTTAAGGAGGCTTCCATAACTTATGAGGAAAAGATGCAACCGGATCACCCTGCGGGAAAGCTGTTTTTTAAAAATTTAAATGCTACCATAATTGATTTGAGTAACACCTATGAATCAGGCGAAAAAGTAACTGTTATTAGGGTTACTTCCGATTTTCTCAATTCGTCTCAGTTAGAAACTGTTTGGGAATTTGACACGACTAATTTATTAGATGATTTTTCGTTTGCAGGACAAGTCACGGGGTTAAATGCTTCAGATATTAATAGGTTTTCTCAACCCAATATTGGTTTGAATTTTGAAGGCCATATCAAAAAAGTTTATTTTAATATTTCGGGTAATCATCTCAATTCTAGCGTTGACTTTGGGATAAATTACGATGAATTTTCAGTGTATTGGGTAACTGACAAGAAACGTAATAAGTTACTTTCAGCATTGACCAATATTTTGGTTAAGCAAGATAGTGATACAAATAGCGGTTATTTTAGAGAAGGTAAGGCCACTGTACAGCGAAACCTGAATAAATCGTTTTTTAATTATTTATGGATTAACTTGGAAGGAGGTCTTAAAGAAACCATGACCATATTATAAAAAAGCCGTCCCAAATTCTGAGACGGCTTTTTATTTTCTAAAATTAGTTTAGTGGCCATTCATAGTAATAAGCATGACGCTCCCAGAAAATAAAGTTTTCAAAACTTTCAGTAGATTCAACAATATTTCCATCTTTATCTTCGCTTTTTCCTCCAAAAATAATAGCAGGGTAGGTGTTCAGTTCATCAACAGACATTCCGAGGGCTTCTGCAACTTCTTCAATTGTTATGACAACATCTATAGGAAAGGTATTGAGTGTTTTTAATACCACACCATCCGGTGGAGGTGTTTCGCTATCATTCAGGCCGACAATGATATTGTGGTAAATAATATTATCATCTTGTGTACTGTATTGAACGCGTACCTGATTACCGTTATTTTCAGGAGTTAGATTAAAACTCCAATAATTGTTTTGTCCTCCTAGACTATCCAAATCTTCATTATAATCATGTATAGCTACATAGGGAAAAACCGATTTAGTGTTGTAAATTTCATCGCCAAAATAAGGCTCATCACTCTTACAAGCCAAAAAAGCTAGTATTACTATCAGTGAGCTGAAATATTTTATATTTTTCATATCTGTAATTTTTAAAAGTCAAGATTAAAGGTTGTTCCCTCAGCCCACCATACTTTTTCAGATAAGTCGGCTCGTTGAGGAGCATTAGAATTATTAGTTACGTGCACAGAGGGGTAATACATCGTGTGTGCAAAGGTGCCAGATTGACCCATCGAAGCAGGTAGACCTGATGGATAACCAGTTCTCCGATAATTGTTGTACGCTTCGATACCATTACCCCAAAGGGCTTTATAATATTCTCGTAAAACAACATCCAATTTTGCTTCGTTTCCACTGGCTGCGTCATACTCGCTTAATACCGAGGAAACATATGCATCTATATCCGCTTGAGAAGGAACATCGGCTTCAGGGGGAATGGCGTTGGGACGGAAATTCATTACATAGGAGATGGAACTTCGTACACCATTTTCGAGGGCAATTCGGGCAGCTCCCATATTGTTATTCAACATAAGTTGAGCTTCTGCAATGACAAATTGTGTAAAAGCATTGGTAAAAATGATACCTGCTCCATTACCAGCTGCTCCCATGTTGGGATTGGTAGAGCCGGTGGTTCCATCATTGTATTTTCCTCCTACGGGATATAAACCATGGACTGTCAATTTCGGATAATCTGTAGCTACCGGTGGCCCGCTATCTCCATGCTCTCGTGCATAAATTTCACCACTCTGATGATAAAAATAATAATTATACCTTGGGTCGCCGACCATGATTTCAATATAAGGCTTGGCCATATAAATTCCGGCACCTCCTACATATTGACTTTGAAATAATGGGTGACGACTATCATTTCCAGCATCAAAATAATTGGAATAGTTAAATACAAAACTTTCGTTGGCTTGCGTTATATAATTACCACTGTTAATTACTCCATTGGCAATTGATGCGGCATCTGTATTATGTAAACGCGATTGAATAGCCAGTTTTAATTTTAATGAATTTGCTAATCTAATCCATTTGTTCATATCCTTGTTGTAATAGAAATCATTACCTAGATTGACACTGTTTCCAGCTTCAATCAAGGAGATAGAATTATTCAGTAGATTAAAGGCAGCTGCATAGATGTCTTCAGCAGTATCTCGGGAAGGGTTAAAATTTTCTCCTCCTTGAATAGCTTCAGAATATGGAATGTCTCCAAAAATATCTGCTAAGGTTGTA
>DASRQG010000078.1:0-3338 GCA_035645995.1 Mariniphaga sp.
CAAGGTAAAAGTAGGCACGCTTTAAATCTTGGAGGCGGTCTTCATCATGGGTTCCAAGGAAGAGCGAGTGGTTTCTGCATATACAATGACAGTTCAATTGCGATTCGTTATATACAGGAAAAGTATCAAGCCCGCGTTCTATATGTAGATACAGATGCCCATCATGGCGATGGTGTGCAATGGACCTTCTATGATGACCCTACCGTATGCACCCTTTCCATTCACGAAACGGGTAGATACTTATTCCCTGGAACCGGTAATATTAACGAAAGAGGAAATGGACAAGGTTATGGTACGTCCTTTAACTTCCCCCTTGAAGCTTTTACAGAAGACGACAGCTTTTTAATGGTATACGAAAAAGCGCTGAGGGAAGTCATTGAGTTTTTCAAACCCGATGTGTTATTTACACAAAACGGAGCAGATGCTCATTATTTCGATCCGCTAACCCATTTAAATGGATCGATGAAAATATACCGAGAAATACCTAAACTCGCTCATTCTTTGGCCCATGAATATTGTGAAGGTAGATGGATTGCTGTTGGTGGTGGTGGCTATGATATTTGGCGAGTCGTACCTAGAGCATGGTCAATGATTTGGTTAGAAATGAACGATCAACAAATACCAACAGGCCCCCTTCCAGAAGGGTGGCTGACGAAATGGCAAAAGGAATCGCCAGTACAGTTAATTCCGACTTGGGAAGATCCGAATCCTTTATTTGAACCGATACCAAGAAAAGCGGAAATTGAAGAAAAAAATGCCCAAATGCTCATGAAAGCACTTCATTTAATTCGTACAGAGAAAAAGTTAAAAAACGAACAAAATACGAAAGCATAAAAAAAAGGTTCTTTGTCAAATGGTGTTGGTGAATAAATTTTAGTGACATTATTTGGTAATATGTAATCGGATGGATTAGGGGAAATTCGAGGTTCCCCTAAGCTGTTTTTATTTTCGCTAAGTTTTGGGTAATGAATATTCGGTTTCTAAAGTGATAGAAGGATCGATAACCGAAAGAAATGCGTTTAATCACTTTGATTTTGTTATTAATCCCCTCTAAAATGCCGTTATTATAATCGTACTTTAGCGTATTCTCGACATAATTGATGTATTTGTTGATTGTCTTGATGGCGGTTTTCATATAGCTGGAAACGATATTTTGTTTATTCTCTAATGTTTTCTTTAGGAGCTCAAAGTCTTTGGTTTTGATGCAATGTTGCACGTATTGATATAACTCATAGGACGCTTTTAATTCAGAATCTAAATCAATGAGATAGTGGAGAATCTCCACCTCACACATATGCTTTTTAAAGCAACGATGATATGTATAGTTCTTATAATCAAGTTTTGTTTGATCTTTCAGAAGGAGCTTCCAGTATGTTTTCAATTTATTGTAATTCTTTTTATCCCGATTCATGACGTTGATGCGCGTTTTGTTTAAAGCTCTGCTAAATAGTTGGAGGATATGGAATTTGTCGAGTACGATTTCCGCTTTAGGGAAAACTTCGTGAATTAAGGAAATATAAGGGCTGTACATATCGATGACAATCGTTTTTACCGCATCTCTCGCCTTCTTGGAATACCGTAAGAAATACTCTTTGAGGACATGTAATCTCCGGTCCTCCACGATATCCACAATCTCCCCCGTTTCGGAGTCGCAGAAAATAAAGGACATCGCTCCAGCTGCGGATTTCACTGATTTAAACTCGTCAAAACACAGGTGCTTAGGAAGATAGTGAACATTCGGCTGATAGTAACTATAAAAGCTGTCAATGACTCTACTGACAGTGGAATGAGATACATTGTGTTTGATGGCAATATCTTTTTCGGAGATTTTATCTTTGGCGTTTAAAGCAATCGATACTTTGGTATTGTTGGAAATGCAACAGTTTTTAGCCACGACGCTCGTTTTTAAAGTAAACGTGGAATGACAATGTTTACAGAAATAACGCTGTTTACGCAATTTTAAATAGGTATGAAAACCTGAAACACTAGGCATTTTAATGAGAGACGTTTTAAAACCGTGTTTAATGATTTGATCATCGAAGACATGGCCACAAGCATAACAAGGTTTTGGTTGGTAAGTGAATTGGCCATAAAAGACTTTTGATTGGACCCCTTTAATGAGTTCTTCTGCACAAAAATTTTCATCAAATGTGATATTTTTATCTTTAATATTTAATAAATTACGTATAGAATAATGATGAGACATGTGACATCACTCCTTGTAAATGTGGTTTTGGTCGATTACATTTTACCAGAGTTTTGTCACTGTCTCATTTTTTTGTTCAAAAAAATTGGTGCTGGTTTTTACTCACCAACACCAAATATTATAGAGCCTCATTTTGAAGGCTCTTTTATTTTATGTATAAATGGAAAAAGGAGGAAAAAGTTTGAGTTGGAGAATTGTCTATATTTCTGAGGCGGAAGAGATGAAGCTTTATTTAGACAATTTAAAAGTAGTAAAAGATGAACAAGAAATATTAATACCATTATCAGATATACATTCAATCGTAGTAGATAACCAAAGAACGACTGTAACCGCTAGATTAATCAATAAATTGTCAGAATATCATATAGTATTAATTTTTTGTGATGAAACCCATAATCCTAATATGCTTTGTCTAGGTTTATATAGTCATTATAAAGTTTATGGAATGTTATATAAGCAATTGAATTGGGATGAAAAAGTAAAAGATGAAATGTGGAAAAGAATTATACAAATAAAAATTAATAATCAAGCATCAGTTCTAAAGATTTTAAAGAAAGACCCAGACGTTATTAATAGAATGATTAATTTTGCAAAAACAGTGGAACCAGGTGATATCACTAATAGGGAAGGTATAGCCGCATCCCTATATTTTAAGGAACTATTAGGAAAATCATTTAGGAGAGAAAGAGAAGCGGTAGATGCCTTTAACTCGGCTTTAAATTATGGGTATATTGTACTGAGATCTTGTGTTGCTAGAGCTGTAATAGCACATGGTTTGCATCCAGCATTAGGGATTGGTCATCATAATCAATATAATGCATTTAATTTAGTGGATGACTGCATGGAAGTGTTTCGTCCTGTGATTGATCTATGGGTGGCCTTAACGGTTGATGAAAGTGATTATTTAACTAGAGAAATGAAACAGCAGTTAGTAGCACGATTAAGTGCGAAAATTAACATTGGGGGACAAAAACAAACTGTATTAAATGCAATAGATCTGTTTGTTCAATCGTTTATAAAAGCGATGAATAACAGAAAATTTGATTTGTTATTATATCCAACAGATGGGATCGCCATATAGATTCATGAGGTTGTTGCTGTTTTTTGATCTCCCAATGAATACAAAAAGTGA
>DASRQG010000079.1:0-2251 GCA_035645995.1 Mariniphaga sp.
AATGGAGCTTCAGTTGGAGTTCAAACAGACGGAGGAGCCATGTTTATAGCAGGAATGACTTCTGTTGCAGAACCACCTGTAAACGATTTATGGACTGTACCGGGCGAAGAACATCTATTAAAAATATGGAATAAGGAAGATGAAACCTTATTTGGTTCAATTGATCCGATGAGTTATTATATGAAGCTCCAAAATGAAGACTTTGCCTCAGCGATCATTGAGAATCGAAGTCCTTTGGTAGCAGGAGAGGAGGGGAGAGTGACAGTTGAATTGTTTACAGCTATTTACAGATCAACACGTGATAATTTGCCTGTGAAGTTTCCGCTTGTCCCGGAACAGCATCTTAATGACTTCGATGGAAGGCTGGC
The DNA here is from genome assembly GCA_035645995.1 of Mariniphaga sp. GTDB lineage: Bacteria > Bacteroidota > Bacteroidia > Bacteroidales > Prolixibacteraceae > Mariniphaga. The sequence goes on from DASRQG010000079.1 coordinate 369, forward strand.
ATGAAATTAATATCAACTGTTCCGCAGGATTCATTATCAAGATAATTGGTTGATAGATGTAAAGCTTATATCTATAAAATTGTTATTTTGCAAAATGAATTTATTTGTAAAGAAGGATTATAAAATGAAAAAATAAGAATATTTGCCTGAATTTTAATACTTAAACAAAACCATGAGATCAAGAAATTTTATTATCGTACTAGGTTTAACTGCCTTAATTGTTTCTTCATGTGCTAAACCCATTTATCAATGTGGTCAATTGCGTCCTGAAAAATTTAAAGCTTCAAAAAGAATAATGGCAGTAGTAGATGAAAGGGATCACTTATGTTCTACCCTTGAACTGCGTGAGCAAGAGATAGCCGGTTTAAAGGGGAATGTATCAAATTTGAACGATGAAGTAGCCGGTTTAAAGGTGACTCTTAGCAATACGCAAAAGAAGTATGATGCGCTTGCAGATGCAAGTCTAACTCAGGCTCAACAGCTTAATATGTCGTTGCAGCAAAAATCGGAAGAGTTGGCACTTAAAGAAAAGATACTACAAGACAGGGAAAGAGCATTGGCTGAACTTCAGCAGGTAGTTGCCCGTCAGGATTCTGTTACAAACCGATTAAATGATATTTTACGAAATGCACTGCTTGGTTTTCGCTCCGATGAGTTATCGGTTGAAATAATGAATGGTAAGGTCTATGTTTCAATGTCGGATAAATTGTTATTCAAATCAGGTAGTGCATCAATTGAAGCAAAAGGTAAGGATGCTATTCGGCTTTTGGCTGATGTATTAAATAAAAACCAGGATATCGATATACTGATAGAGGGTCATACTGACAATGTTCCAATTCGTACGGCAGTATACAAAGACAACTGGGATTTAAGTGTAGCACGAGCAACCTCGATTGTGAGGATATTAACGGATGATCATAATATTGCTCCTATCCGGGTAACAGCATCAGGCAAAGGTGAATTTGCACCAAGAGCTACTAATGATTCACCAGAAGGAAGGGCAGCCAACCGCCGGACTGAAATCATCCTTTCACCTAAACTTGAAGAAATTATGCAGTTATTGAAAACAAATCCGGCAATCTAAATGAATTGTTTAGCAACTATAAAGTCAAATTTAAATCATGCATTGCAGAATTATTTAATTTGAAGCCTGAAATAGCAGGTTAACAAATTAGAACAGGTAAGTGTAGAAATACATTTACCTGTTTTTTATTGACTGCTATAAGGTAATTATAAGCAGTTAAATATTTTTGAATTTATGGGTTATTAATTTGAAGCAATTACCTCCTGAATCTCAGTATCCTTATCTGGCAGGTTTAGCAGAATCTTATCATCCTCTTTTAAACCTGATGTTATAACATAATCTGTTTCATTTTCAAAGCCGATTGTAACTGGTTGTTTATAAACTACTCCGGCTTTTTTTAGGTATACAAAGTTTTTTCCATTTTCAGCAAACAGGCCATCACGAGGTATTGTAAGTACATCGCGCATGTTATTAATAAAGATGTTGTTGTTGGAAGTCATTGCTGGACGCAAAGCCGGATCAGAGTTATAAATATCTATAGTTACACCAAACACCTTTGAATCAAAACCTGAAAGTTCCTGGCCTATATTTGCAATTTTTGATACTTTACCTGAGTAAACTTTTCCCGGAATGGCATCTACGGTGATAGAGACGCTGTCGCCTTCTTGTAGTTTTGTAATTTGTATCTCTTCGACAAAAGTTTCAGAGATTAGCACTGACAAATCGGGAAGGCTTGCTATGGCAGGGTTCCATTGACTGACATTATCGCCAACCCTGATTTTTCTTCTATACCTGTTTCGGGCATACATAACCATTCCGTTTCTGGGAGCCTTGATAGTTGCAGCATCCAAAGCATTTT
>DASRQG010000080.1:0-3390 GCA_035645995.1 Mariniphaga sp.
GGAAATGGTTCAACATTGATTCCTGTTGAGTAGAGAGAAATGGGCATATCAGGAATTTCCGAACTAAACGATTTATCAACTGTAAAATAAGCAGGATCAAAATCATTCTCCCCTGTATATCTGACGCCCCACTCTTCCTCCATTGCAAAATGTGACTTATCAGAATTTAATCCTGAACTGCCGGAAGCGATCACTTTTTTACCGGCTGAAATATGCGCCTTAACACGACGTGTCACTTCCTCATTAAATGTTATATCATCGGGAATAACCAATACTTTGTATTTACTCCAATTGGAATAAGTGGTAACTACATCAAATTGTTGTTTTAGTTCCTCAAGCATGCGGACGGCTGCCTGGAGCTGAGGGACTTGTGTTGCCAGTTCAAGAATATTCTCATCATCTTTTGTATAAACGATCGCTACTTCAGTGATGTTTTTAGCAGAATCGAACCAGGGTTCCATCGTCTGCAGCTCATTGTATATCTTTTTTATCCGTGAAAATATCGGATCCCCCAGATCACCGCGTGGATGAAAATGTCCGCCAATATTTGGACGCATACCATTGGCCATTCCAACCAGCAACTCGTACTTCTGTGCAGCTTCAGGGCGTAATCCACCAAAATCACCCCAATCGTAGAATCTGCCAATCATATTTACAACCGGCATGTCACTTAACGTACGCAGATATTTCGAATAAACCGGCAGAATTTCATACCCGCCAGGCCCTGTCGAGAGATGGACACTTTCGAAATGTGTGTTCAATCCAATTTGATTTTCAAAAGATAACCCTTTAAAAACAAGCTGATAATCGGGATTTAATGAACGGGTTACTTCTGCGATATCCCTTGCCATTTTTAAGGCAGATGATCTTGAAAACCTGGTAACCTCCTTTTCATCATTAAAATCGATGCCCTGCCGTTTCATTTCTTTAATGCAATACGGACACACACAATTAAATTGATGCAGACCATCGAAGAAGAATCCGGAGATGGGATAGTTCGTTCCAATTTCTTTCACCATTGTCATCAGATGGTCTCTGTAGGGTGAATTGAAACACATTGTTCTTACATAGGGTGTAAATGGAGGATTCCTGTATGTTCGTCCATCCATTGATAAGGTGGTCCAGTCGCGATGCAAAAGACCTTCTGCACTGCTAATGCTACAATGAAGATAGGCAATAAGATTTATTTCCCTTTGTTGACAAGCCTCCGCGAGCTGACCAAAAAGATCAAACTTCAAGGAGGGATGCCTGGTTCCAATTTGAGTATTGTAGTATGCCATTCCCTGATTACAACGGGCATGAAAGGTAAGACTATCGACTCCACATTCTTTTATACGATCAGTAAAAACATCAGCATTAAAGCCTTCTCCTACATCAGGTATAGCCGGCATTGTATGATTATCATAAAAAAGACAATATTTTGGTTGAAGCATGATTTACTTTTTTAAAATTGAATAATTAGCTGACTTTAACAGGTGGTTCTGACTTATGAACCGGCATGTGTTTTCTTTATCATAATGATTTTGAATGTTCTTCATCGAAGCATTTGCTATTTAGATTTCACTATAGTGGTTTACCTTCTCCTATTACGGTCACCTGTACCCGCGGGTTTATTTTCTCAAGCCGATCGCAATGGAAAGAGACTTCGTTGGTTCCATGTTTTAATTCAGGAATGTTGCCTATGAAGTCAACCTTACGAATGACTTCACCTTTTGATCCATACAGGACACAATCATCGGGTGCATAAAATTCAAGATACATCCCCGATTTCATTTCCACCGGAAAAACAATTGTATCGTCCCCAATAGTAAAGGCAGGATTACGGATAGTTGCAGGGATCATTGGCAAAGCTTTTACAGGACCGAGAACACAATTGATTTCTTTGTTTTCGGGCAGATTATTGTACCACAATTGCAACTTATCAACCTTATCGAAATGTACAGTATAGAAATAGGAATTATACACATTAAAATACTCATCCGGCCATACATAATCATTAAACCGTGATGATTCAATCTCTACCAGTTCAAAGTATTTCCAACCTGTAAAATCTACAGGAATAAAATGATCACCCCGGGCTCCCATCGAAATATGTTCAGGACTCTCAATCCGCAAATTCAACAGCTGCCCGTTGCCATCACCTTTTACCCATACACCCAAAGCCTGGTTATTTTCAAGGATAAGCAATGGTTCAAACCTCTTCTCCATTTTAATCCACGCACCATCACGAGAAGATTCACCTGTACTTCTAGCATAAAACACTCCTCCATGACCATCAGTTGATCTGTCCATAGCATCTGATATTTCAATCCTCCCCGACACTCCTTGTGCACTCCCCTCAAAAGTGAATTCACCGGGGTCAGAAAAGTCAGCAAGCAAAACATTATCAACATTATCAAATGGCTGCACCGACATTAATGGTTCTATCCTCAGTTTTACAGGCTGGTTTGCAAATTCATTGTTTACAATCCAGTGGGAAGTCAGGCTGTCGGCCCCTTCAACTTTATGCCGTTGAAATGCTACAGGTTTAAAGTTCCAACTTCCGGATTCCTCCCGGATTAGCTTAAACTCTTTTCCGGGCTGTCGCAACAATTCGCGAATTGAGTCATTAAAATAGTTCTGATGTCTTAACTCCTCATATTGCCTGATTATTTCTGTCAGCCGGCCAAATAGAGGATACTCCTTTAAAGTTTTTTCATCGACACCACCCAGCATCGACAACCCCGCATTGTTACCAATCATTTTACAGCACAGGTATTCAATATCATCAGTAAATGTAGGCTCAATCTGCGGAGGGTTCCAGGTATAATTTCTCCACCAACCGAGATGCAGGGGTAATAAGAGCCAACCATTATCTGCCGGTGCCAGTTTATTAATTGTTGGTGTATGTCCCATCCATTCGCCATGACGGGGGTCGTCTGATTTTATTGCTGCAAGATGAATATCAATGAATCGCTTATAACCACGCGTTGGCCTGTCCCACGCCTGCCACCTTGAGCTGTAATGCCAGTAGTGATGGGGCATGTCGCACATCTCCATCCCTACCGGAGTTTTTAGATTACCGGCTACTTCAAATATAAATTTTGTCCCGTAATACCAGGCATTCTCTTTACCTGCAAGAAGGTCATTTCCATCAATAGCATCAAAGTAAATACCATCAAAACCACATTCATCAATTATTTCAGCAGTCCGTTCTGCAATACGACTGAACAATGGTGTTTCCGGCCCCGGTACAAATAAACCAAACATCTCCCGCAAGTGATAAGCCTTCTCTCCAGCTAAATGAGTTAAGACATTTGTATTGCTTACCCCTCTTGTAAGGCCGGTAAACTTATTAGGCGGTGCAGTAGTAACACCACTGAATTCAATCAACTCATTACCAATACGGAG
>DASRQG010000081.1:0-5548 GCA_035645995.1 Mariniphaga sp.
GTTTGGAAATGCGGGTTCATATGTTGTGGTTGTGATTGTAGTACTTGCAGCAATTTCAACAGCTAATGCCACCATAATTACAGGAGCCTGTACTAACTATGCTCTTGGTCGCGATTTTAAACTTCTTAGTTTTATGGGCAAATGGAATTCTAAAAGGAATACCCCCGTTAATGCTTTAATCGTCCAGGGTTCTATTGCATTGATACTAATTTTTTTTGGTGCATGGTCTAAAAAATCGGTTGAAACAATGGTTGATTATACTGCTCCGGTTTTTTGGCTGTTCTTATTACTTACCACTGTAAGTTTGTTTGTTTTACGTAAGAAGAATCACGGTAAAGAAACTGCTTACAAGGTCCCCTTATACCCTTTCACTCCATTGTTCTTTATAGCTGCATGCCTTTTCATGCTCTATTCGAGCCTGGCTTTTACCGGTAAAGGTGCATTGGTAGGGGCTGGATTTTTATTGGTGGGTATCCCCTTATATCTACTTGCTTCTTATAAAAAATAAAGCATCAGCAGAGAGGGTTAAAGTTTCTCGCTCTACATTTTTTTGATTCTGATCCTCACTATTGACTATTAATTTTTATAATAGTCATTGTTAGGTGGTAAATTTCCAAGAATCACATGGTAAAATGTAGCTTCGCCAATCACCATTAACTACAACCAGGATATGTTCATTAATTAGGCAGTAATTCTTATTTCTATTGGTATTATTTTTGTGTGAACATGTACCCTGATTAAAAACAATAAGGAGGTACCCACATAATGCACAAGAAGTTAACATGGTTTGTAATTTTAATGATAACTATTGCCGGATGTAAGACCGTTCAACAAGGCATATTTTCTAAGCAGACGCCACATGAAGAATATCAAAATAAGTTGGTGCAAGCCGGGCTAGATGGTGCAGTACTGGGAAAGACCTGGATACAGGCAGCATCAACGGGAATAAGTGAAGCAACATCGATAGAAATTCCTTTTTCAGAAGCTTTAGTTTTTGATTTGGAGCACCTAAATGCTGCTACCTATATGTTAAAACTAAAGGAGGGACAAAATCTTCACATTATGGTAGAACCGGAGAATAATGATACTTTGGAAGTATTCATTGATTTGTTTCACTTAAACAATGGTGAATTAAAACATACTGAACATGCTGAAAAAGATTCCCTCAAATTGAATTACAGAGTAAAAAGAAATGGGGAATATCTTGTGAGGATTCAACCGGAATTGTTAGCACAAGGGCTGTTCATGGCCTATATTTTTACCGATGCATCTTTAAATTTTCCGGTTCCTGAAAAAGACTTTAACTCTATTGCAAGCTTCTTTGGCGATCCAAGAGATGGTGGTGGGAGGCGTCATGAAGGCGTAGATATTTTTGCTCCACGAGGAACTCCTGCACTTGCTGTCGGAGATGGAAGGGTTAGTCGTACAGGAACAAACCGGCTTGGTGGCAAGGTTGTATGGGTAACCGATACTCAAAGAGGCTATAACTATTACTACGCTCATCTTGATTCACAACTCGTACGACCAGGCATGCGCGTTAATGCAGGCGATACAATTGGCTTGATTGGCAACACGGGAAATGCCAGAACTACTCCTCCACACCTACATTTTGGTATTTATGCGATGGGCCGGAGAAGCATTGACCCCTATGTATTCTTTCACCGTACAGAATTACCTGTTATAGACTCTTTACACATACAACAATATGCAGGCAACTGGGGACGAACAACTTCCCCTCGAACCAACCTCAGGACTGCACCAGGCATGCAAGCAGAAATAGACAATTCTCTGACATCAGGTATACCATTGAAGATTCTTGGTCTTACTAACAACTGGCTAAAAGTGGAACTTCCAAGTGGTGAGCAAGGATATATTTACAGAACTTTAATTGATCCTGTTACCAAACCAATAGAGGAAATTACTGTATCAAATCAGGTAGTTCGTATCAGGCCTGATTCGGAAGCACGTGCAAAGCTTATAACTGACCAAAATGAAACGGTAAAGGTGATTGCAGAGTATGATTCTTACCTGCTCATAAACATAAAGGATAATTTTGGCTGGATTAAGGATCAATCGTAAAGGCAATATATGAAATTACCTCATGAAGGTTTTGCAAATAAGCAAAAATGCCAACGATAGTATCATTGGCATTTAAAATATTTTGTTATCCTATATAGTTTAACCTTAGGTATTTATTATTTTACTTCATAACAAAATGTAGTACCATCACATTTTAATTGCCATTCTGTGCCGCCCATTTTTCAACAGACGATTCATTACCATTATGGATTTGAGCTATTCCGGTAATTTCGTTACCATTGATCCTGCCACTAAATACATATTTATCGCCATTTGAAGGATGTTGTGCAGCAAAACTTATACGATTACCCGAGATACGACTCTCATCCACTTCTAAAGCAGTATTTCCCGATTTGAGTTCAAGTTCCACTTCCTGAAATTCCTGATTAACATTCATGGTAAATTTCTTTCCATCAAGCTGCCAGTCCCACGTGCCGGCAACATCAGCAGGTATAACCCAATAATAAATGTTAGAATGATTAACCTGAGCATGGTCATCTGCTTTCCACTCATTCATATTGAAACTGTGAGATACAATTCGTGTTCCCGGTTTAAGTGTTTCGAGCAATTTAGGCCGCAGCTTTAAATTCACACTATTTAGAAGATACATTGTAATAACACTTGCCTGACTAAAATCAGTTTCAAATATGTTATCCTGTACAAATACCACCCTGTCTTCAACACCAGCCTGTCGTGCGTTGGCTTTTGCTTCTCGTATCCTCTGCGGATCGATATCTATTCCATGACCAAAGGCTCCACGTTTAGCTGCAGCAACAACAATACGGCCATCACCGGAACCCAGATCGATTACATAATCACCGGGCCCTACTTTTGCTACATCAAGCATTTTTTCTACTACCTCGTTGGGTGTGGGAACATAAGGGACATCTCGTTGCTGTGCTACTGAAATATCAGGAATAACAACTAAAAAAGCCATTAAAACAATCAGGCTAACTCCACGAAAACTCAATAAAAACAGGTTAATAAATGCAGTATTCTCTTTCATAATAGTTATGTGTTAAAGAATTAATTTCTATGATATTTAATTATATAAATCTTATTTATAGCATAATACAACTGTGAAAATAAAAACACCTGTATACAGTTTGAGTCTTCTAATTATTTAACCCTCATCATATTTTATCACTTTAACGGGGCAAGTCTTAGCGGCTTCCTTAATTCGTTTTTCGTTGCCTTCAAATACAGCATCATCTTCAATAAAAGCTTCCCCAAAATCATCTAACCCAAATACTTCCGGAGCAATCTCGTTACAGTAACCTGCAGCTATGCAACCCTGTTCTATCCATACTTTCCTGATTGCCATATTATTTTTTTACTCATAACCACTCACTACTGGTTTTTGTTCAGAAAATTTTAAACGAAACCATTAATAATCAAGACAAACAGATAGAAAATTCAGCTAAATTATTTATATTAGATCAAAAGATTTTTATGTTGGCTCAATAAAATCAGAAAACTTCTGATCGATATGCTGATTAAACCATTTATCAATTATTGAGCGTTTAAATCTCCATTCCTTCCCCAATTTGGCTGCAGGGATTTTTCCATTTTGAGCCCAGGTATATATGGTTTGAGGTTTTAATTTTAAATATTTAGCAACTTCCTCAATTGTAAGAATATCATCCATATTATTCATTCAAAATAATGCATTAATGTACTGTCATTCCTCATACTGTTATCATCATCCCTGTTTTTAATAACATTGCTTCTCCCCTGCGGTTGTTCATCATCCGGAGAAGTCAATTGCTTTACGGAATATACTATTGCTGTATAGAAATTCCCTTCATATTGTCTAAATAATTTGTAATCCTCATTTTGATTCAACAAAAATGGCCGAAGATTCCAGGCCAGCTGAATACCAACAAAGGCGAGTATGATAATCCAAATCCGGAAAACTGCTACACCGGTATGCGGATATATGTTTTTCTTTTCGCAAGCATATTTTAATGCTTCTATCATTAGCCTCATCCCAAATATCCCTGCAAAAATGAATATAGCAACATGCAGTAATTGCAGAAAATGATAATTACCACCGGTTATCTGAAACAGAATCACAACAGGTGCAAAAGAAATGGCTATAATTGCAGTAAGAACAAATCCGCTTAATACAATAAACAACATTTGAGTTAAGGACATTTTAGAACCCAAAACCTGTTGAATAACAAAAAATGATGGAAAACAAATTATTATAGAACATAGAAATAAAAATGTAACTTTAACACCTGATGTTAATGATTGTAATAAACTATGGTAACTTCCCATCACCACTCCATAAAAAAATGTAAATAAACATATTACCAAAACCTGCTGTAAAATAAAACGACGTGAATGGCCAGGAGTGCCTTCTTCAAAAAAATAATCTAAGTTTTGATAAACTTTTAATACGGCAAAAATTCCTTTTTCCCTTTCCATAGCATTTGATGTTTGATTTTTAATAACAAGTTACAAAATATTTCATTTTATATTATTGTTTTTTATTGTTTTTTATTAGTTAGTTATGTTTATGTATTAATGTTGTATCTTCAAGAAGAACAATTAGAAAATATATTAGCTTACCTCATAGATAATCGAGAACCTATGGGGAAAAAATATATTGTAGAGGATGAATAAAAACATAGTGTTTCCCGGACAGGCAGAGAAGCAATTATGAATAAAAAGATCATTATAAAATTATAATTAATCTATATTCTTTTTCTTTATCAGTACATTATCAATTTTATTATCAACTATTGATTCTACCTCAATAATGTAATCAGGCATTTCCACTTTATCACCTACTTCAGGATCTTTATTTAATTGAAAATAAACATATCCGGCAACCGAAGAATAATCAACTTGTTCAAAATCAATTTCAAAACCCTCAATCAGTTCTGTTAATATTTCAACCGGAGCCTCACCATTTACTAATATTGTGTCATTCTCATGGATCAGTATTTCAGGCTCATATTCTTCTCCTTCATTAGGCACGGTTCCTACAATATGCTCAAGTATGTCGTGCAAAGTAATAATGCCTTCAATCTTTTCTTCCTGATTTACCACAATACACAGATAAATCTTTTCCTTTCTGAACAGTTCGAGTATTTTTTGTGCAGACGTATTACCATTTACCACATATGGGTTCTGCATAATGGAGGTAATCTCATAGTCGGCCCCTCCAACTATTTTTTTTAAATATTCATGCAAGTAAAGGATTCCAACATAGTTGTCGAGAGCTTTTTTGGAACATACTATTTTAGAATGTACAGCATTTTGTATAAATTTCTTGATCTCAACTTCAGGCAACGTAACATCAATCCATTCTACCTCATTACGGTGTGTCATGAGATGCCTGGCTTGTTTATCAGAGAAGAAAAATACTTTTTCATGAATGGCATTCTGTTCTTGTTCTATTACCCCCTGCGATGAGGCGATTTTCATCATCTGCCTCAATTCTGATTCTGTAATTTTA
>DASRQG010000082.1:0-6594 GCA_035645995.1 Mariniphaga sp.
GATGAGTATACTCAACTTTTACTTCAGCAGCTACGAAGGCCAATAGTGTATACACCTGTTGAAATTCATTATAATGAATACCTTTCATCATCAGATGATATACCTGAACAATTAGTTCAACAGGTTGATCATATGTGTTTATCTGCTGCCAATAAATTATACCATTCAAGGCCAACAGCTGTTATACAGCTGTGGCCTGATGGTAGAATAAATATTATTACAAAGTAGGTTTATCCTTTAAAAGATCACGAATTTCTGTAAGGAGAACCTCTTCATTTGTTGGAGCAGGTGGAGCAGCAGGCTTTGCTTCTTCTTTCTTTTTCATGGAGTTAAAGCCTTTAACTACAAGGAATATTGCTCCGGCTACAATTAAAAAATCCAATACAGTATTAATAAAAGCTCCATACCTGATTGAAACTTCAGCTACTGCAGGAACAATTACCTGATCACCCTCAGTAATGGCAAGCTTGGCATCTTGCAGAATAACCCTTAAATTACTGAAATCACGATTACCTAACAGCAATCCCAAAGGTGGCATAATTAGGTCATTCACTAAAGATGTTACTATTTTGCCAAATGCAGCACCGATTACTACTGCGATGGCTAAATCCATTACATTGCCCTTAATGGCAAAATCTTTAAATTCCTTTATAATTCCCATGATGAATAAATTAAGTTTGGAACAATTAATTTTTATTCAATAATAAGCATATAGCCGTAATTGAAATCTTAAGGGAATTTATGGAATATTTCTGAATGTTTGAAGTTTTTATAGCTTTTTTATACGACCAGACCCTGAAACTGCTGAATCGAGTTGCGGGTTGCCTTTGTATACAACGCTTCCTGATCCTGACACTTTGGCCGTGAGGACTTTGTGGGCTGTAATGGTGCAATTGCCAGACCCGGAAATGCGTGTATCAACATTGTCAGCTGCAAAATCAGCACCTCTGAAATTTCCTGAACCTGAAATGGCTGCATTGAGGTCAATGGTTCGTCCACTGTTTAAATTGATATTTCCCGATCCTGAGATCGCAACCTTCATCCGTTCACAATTTACCTGCCCGACAGAAATGTCACCACTGCCACTCACTGCCAGATCTAATATCCTTGTATCGATTGATGTACCTTTAATGTTTCCTGAGCCGGCAACAAATAGAGCATCTATTTCAGGGACTGAAATATATATGTCAATTTTCCCCGGGTTAAAAGTTCTCCAAAAAAAGTTGTTGTTTTTAAACCTGATGATCAGTGTCCTGTCTTTTACTTCTGTAATAATTTCTTCCAAAGTTGATTCACTTGCCTTAATAGATATACTTTGTGTATTACCCTGGTTCAGATGAACCGTTCCTGGTATGCGCAACGATATTTCAGAAAAAGATGAGAGTTCCCGTTCATTAATAACAGCCATAGCTGTGTAGCAGGCAAACAATGAAATGGTGAGAAGTAGCGTGAATAATTTTACTGTTTTCATAGTGCTTAATTTTATTCGTTGCAAGAATGATATCTTTAGTAAAGACGAAAAAGAAAAATCAATGTTGCATGATTTGGAATGTAAACGGCATTTTTTTATGATGTCTTTATTGTTATGCATTACAGGTCTCCATAATTCTAAATCTATTACAAAAAAGAATAAAAAATGCCTTTTGAATTTTATACAGCTATGTTATGGTACTTAACAGTAGTTGAATTCTTATACATGTTGAGCTCGGGTACTTGGGAAAAATCTATAAAGCACACTATTTTTATTAAAACAAAACTTTTGCTGGCACTAATCCAGTAGTCCTTCCGGCAGGCGCATTCTGATTGTTTTTTTACTGTGATCAATTTCCACCAACAGCTCTTCATGAAATGGCACTAAAACTTCCCGGCCTCCGGCATCAAGCGTAAATACAATGTTGCCAGAATAATCATCAAACGCAGTAATTACACCCACTTCGTTCATATCCTCATCCTGCAACAAATAGTTGATTAGTTGTGATTCGGGAAGTTCTTCTTCATCGAAAACAATGTCCTCCTTATGGATATAAACTGTTGAGCCAACCAGTTTTTTGGTTTGGTCTTCGTTGTCGATCCAATCAAACTGTACTAATACAGTATTGGCTGATTTAAACCTTAAGCCGTCTTCAGCTAAAAAATAAGGGACAAGCAGTCCGTCTTTTTCCAGAAATAAATGTTGAGAATCGGCTATAGAGTCCTCAAATTCAGGGTCATATTCAAGTACCAACGCACCTTGAACACCATGGGATTTACGAATAAAACCAACTTTTTGGCAATCAGCTTTAGGAATTGTTTCCATAATAAAGGGTAAATGTAATTAAGCTTTGATTGAAAATAAAAAAAACCATCTGTTATATAAGCAGATGGTTTTATTCCAGGGTGAAAATTTCTTTTATTGAGTCAGCGCCCTATTCTTTTGGAGCCTCTTCACTTTCATCCTTAGTTGCTTCAGGAGCAGGAGCTTTAGTTTCTGCTTCTTCGGCAGGTGCTTCAGGAGCAGGAGCTTCAGTTTCTGATACTTCGGCAGGTGCTTCACCTTCTTCTTCTGCCTTAGCTTTTTCTGCCTCCGCAGCTAGTTCAGCGTTACGCGCTGCAATGGCAGCTTCTTTCGCTTCCCTCAGTTTAGTTTCCGCAGCAAGTTGTTTTTGAGCTGCTTCACTAAGCTGACCTTCAATCTGTTCTTTCTTAGCCTGGATCTGAGCTTCTTTTTCAGTCAGCCATTTCTCCAGTTTTTTTTCTGCTTCCTCCTCAGTGAAAGCTCCTTTTTTTACACCACCCATAAGGTGTTTTTTGTAGAGTACACCTTTGTAAGATAAAATATTTCTTACGGTGTCGGTTGGTTGGGCGCCTTTTACAAGCCAGTCGTAAGCCTTGTCGAAATCGAGATCTATAGTAGCAGGATTCGTGTTAGGATTATATGAACCAATCCTTTCAATATTCCTGCCATCTCGTGGCGCCCTGCTATCTGCTACCACAATGTGGTAGAAAGCATAACGTTTGCGGCCGTGCCGCGCTAATCTCATTTTTACTGGCATAATGCTTTAATTATTTTTTTAAAAATGTGGGCGCAAAGATAATATAAATTTCTGTTTCTGAAATTATTTGGTGGTCTTTCCCCTATTATTTATAATTTGTTGAGGGTGGCTAAATTCATAAGAAGAAGGACTTAAAAATAAAAATATTGTATGTTGTCGTGGTGTAAAAATTAAACTCAATAAAATTTCTTATAATAATAATTGTTTAGCTCAGGCTTTATTAGCTTTTGCGAAATATACCAATAGCCTGTAGAACATCTCAAATGTATATCTTGCTAATCTTTCTGCCGAAGATTAATTTTTCTTTGTGTTTCCATATAGATAAACTCAAAGTAAATTCAATTCAAATTCAATTCAAACTCATCCTTAATTCAATTATAATTGAATTTAAACTCAATTAAATTTGAATTAAAATTAAGGAAAATCTGAATCTGATTAAAGTCATTCAGTACGCAATTCAAGATCAAGATCTGTTATTATTAAGTGATTAACCTATATGAATAAATGAACTTTATTCATTCAGCAAATTGTGAGAATACATTAGGTTCAGGAGGTGTGCTTTGAATTTTGGATGGAGAAAAATATTTTTAAAACAAATACCCTATCCGGAGAAGTAGAAAGAGAAAAAAAATGGTTAATAGTGCTAAGAAGACATTGAAAAAATCATTTCTGATGTTTTTTGACAAGAAAATGATGAAAGGAATTAACAGCCCAAAGAATAAAGCATCTTTTATGCCACGGGAAGTGATTTCCAATGTATGGGTTTGAATCCATTCAAAGAGTATAGGTATCAAAAATGCTATTAAAACTGAGAATATGATGAGCTGCAGCCAATGGGCTAATCTATTTGTATTCATGTTCTGGTAAAAATTAAGCTATAAGTAAATAATACTGCAAAAATATAAAATGGATTAAACTATTTAACCCTTCCGGGATTCTTCTTTACGAAGTCTCCCCATGATTTATATTCTTTGTTTTTTTGTGGTTTCCCCATTTGGATAAAATGACAGATGGCTACTGCTATTGCGTCGGTAGCATCAAGTGTCTGATCCAGATCAGTGAGGTTATATACCTTCTGCAGGAAATATTTTACCTGCTCTTTAGAAGCTCTGCCCATTCCTGTAATCGACTGTTTAACCAGCAGAGGTGCATATTCCTGAATTGGTACTGAAAAATGTAAAGCAGCAGCCATTATTACACCCTGTCCCCTTCCCAGTTTAAGCATCGACTGGACATTCTTCCCATAAAAGGGGGCTTCAATAGCCATTACATCGGGCCGGTATTGCTCTACCAAATGAAGTGCTCTTTCATGCAGATGTTTCAGGCGTTGATAATGATCGGCATACCGTCCGGGAACAAGCGTTCCCATGTTCAAAATTACCGGCTGGTTGTTACGGATTTCAATTAATCCGTATCCTGTGACATTTGTGCCAGGATCAATGCCTAATATCTTGAGCGGTTTCTGGTCCATTAATATTAATTTACATTCAACAGATGAATGTTGTTGTTCTTTTTACAGAATTATTCTGGCAACAAAAGTAATCAGTAACCTGAGTTAAATCAAACGGTGTTGATTTTTTTCTTATTGTTTAACCTGCTGGCAAAATCTATTTTAATCCAGATTTTTTATGCAGATTTTTTGATGAAATGACTTTTCTTATCCAGTTGCTGCGTAATAATTCCTGCAATTATAAATATCAAACCAATAAATGTGGTAATAAACAGTTCTTCTTTTAAGATGAAGCGTATAAACAGGAGTGAAAGAAATGGTGTCAGAAATACCATATTCCCGATACGGGCATTGTTGGTACTGAGTTTCATAGCTTTCATCCAAAAAACATAGGTTATCCCTGTTTCAAATATACCCACATAAACAGCTGCATAGATTCCGGTTCCGGGTTTAAATCTGAAGTCGGAAAAAAAGTACATGATTACAGTCAGATATATTACTCCAAAGAGAAAATTAAGGAATAACTTTACGATATCATCACGACTGTCGCGCACGTTTAATATCCAGTACAACGACCAGAAGATCGAACTGCCCACTGCAAGAGCAACTCCCAAAAAGCTTGTATTGCTGAAGCCATCGATGCTACCCTGAGATGAGATTACTAATACGCCTGTAAAGCTGATGAATAATCCTGCCACGCTCCATTTACCTAACCTCTGTCCCAGCATCGGAACTGAAAGCAATGACAATACTATAGGCCAAACCATGTTTAGAGGTTGTGCCAATTGAGCGGGCAATAAGGAGTAGGCTTTGAAAAGCACCAGGTAATATAATACCGGATTAAATATTCCAAGTAGCATTGAATTAAGCCATTGTTTGGATGTCTGATTAATAATCAAATGAAACTTTCCTTGCAGGAGTAAAATTACAAACAAGATAACCGCTGAGGTTATGGAGGCATAAAATATAAGCTGGATTGGATCGAGTTCAGTAAGTCCCAGCTTAAAAGAAGTTGCCACGGTTGACCACAACAGTACCGACAATCCTGCATACAGATACGACTTATTAATTTTCTTCATTGGGAATGGAATCCTGAATGAGTAACTCTTCTTGTGGGTTTGGCAGTGTATCGGGATAGATTAGTCGGAGTTCTCTGAATTTCTCCCGCGATTCTTCAATGAAAACACTGCCTGGGTACCGGGTTAACATCTGCAAATAAAGTTCTTTGGCTTTTTCTTTTTCATTAAGCTGATAATTATATAAATCGGCCAGCATAAAAAGAGCCTCGTCGGCTAGTAATCCTGAGCTGTAGGTAGAAGTTATTTCCTGAAGGTGAGCAGCTGCTTCAATATAATTCGACCTGTTAATCTCAATCCTGGCTTTTCTGAAAAGGATATTATCCAGGAGCGGATGAAAGGAATACATGACTGCAATTGAATCCAGGGTAGCCATGGCTTCTGCTTCTTTGTTCCGGAAGAAAAGTAAATCGGCACGGGCAAACATCTGAAGGGGCATTGCAACTGAGTCGATATTCAGATTGGTGCCTATGAGCATTGATAAATCCATGGCATCATTGGCAGTAAGTTTAGAAGTACTGGCTTTTAATACATCCAGTTGTGCTTTGGCCCAGGTGAAGTTGCCCATATAATAAGCCAATTTTGCCTTTTTTAATTTAATTTCATCTCCTAAATTATTATCCTTATTTATATCTATTGCTTGTGAATAAAGTAGAGTAGCTTCCCAAGGATCACCGGCCATGACATATATATCAGCCAGTTCCGATTTTAGCAGGCCTGTTTCTTCCGGCCTGAGTCGTGGTATCTGTAATCCTCTTTCAAGTAATTCAATTGCTTGTGGTGTATCTTCAAGATAGAAGGCCGACAGGTGTGCATAATCAATTATAAGATTGAGGGTTCCTGAATGGAAACCTAATAATTCAAGTCCCTGTTTAAAATTATCAACTAAGTATTTACCTTCATCCAGATTATTGCCGTCTTTAGTTGTGAAATTAAGATACGACGAATGAAGGTTTTGTATGAATGCGGGAATATAATAAAGAGATTCTTCACCTTTTTCGGTAAGATAACTAAATGCTTTTTCAGCATCATCATA
>DASRQG010000083.1:0-2248 GCA_035645995.1 Mariniphaga sp.
CCATGGAAGGTCTGCTGCTGCTTCTTCAAACTCATCCAAAACGAAATCAAGAATAATAACCCTGTCAACGCGTTCATCTTCGTATTGTTCCAATGTAACAGGTTCAGTATAAAAAGGTACATCACCAAAAAATGAGATCAAATAGTAATATGCATAAGCACGTAACACGCGCGCTTCAGGCAATGCGTAAATCATCCTGTTGTGCCCTCTTTGTAGTGATAAGTATAACACCATTTGAAGCCCTTGAACCATATATGGACGCAGACGCAGCATCCTTGAGCACGGAAATTGATCCAACAGCATTCGGATCAACATTATTAATATCCCCTTCAACACCATCAATCAAAATTAAAGGATTCGATGAAGAGTTTAAAGAACCTGTACCCCTTATCCGTATGGAGGCACCATCGGCTACTCCCGGCCTGCCTGATGATTGCACAATAGACACCCCGGGAATTAATCCTTGTAAGGCATTTGAAATATTAGATGCATTTCGTTTAACGATTTCTTCACTGGTGACATTTTGAACTGCACCTGTAAGGTTTACCTTCTTTTGAGTTCCATAACCAACCGCTACAATTTCATCCAATCCAATTGTTTCTTCTTCTAAAACCACATTAATAGTTGTTCGATCGTCAATATTGACTTCTTGTGTCCGCATTCCAACAAAGGAGAATGAAAGAACTTCAGCAGTTGCCGGCACGTTCAATGTATATTCACCTTCATTATTTGTTACAGTTCCAACAGCAGTTCCTTTAACCACAACTGTTGCACCTACTACAGGTTCCTGATTACGATCTGTAACAGAGCCAGATATAACTCTTTGCTGTGCATATACTTCCGTATACAAGAATACCATGAGAAAGCATAAAATTGCTCCAGGTACCCTCAACAAAATGAACTTCATTTTACTCATAAACTTTAGCTTTTTAATGATTTGTTATTAAAAAAGAATTGATTTATATCTCTGCTGACTATACCATTTAATTAATGAACAAAAAATTTGTGTTTTTTAAACTGTAGATGTGAAGTAAAAGATATAAGGGAGTTGCGGCAATCAGAATATCTCCGGTTTACCATAATCGTAAAAGTCGATTTATCAGGTTTGCCAACTAATGATTTATTCATGTCAGTACGATTAGCTATTATTTTTCGTGTGGCAATGTATTAAAAAAAAATTTTATTAACAATAACAATTTAAGTAATTTTTTTATCAAGGACTCACTTTATAGGAAAATTTTTAATGTGCTTCGATAAAAATTCAATGAACGATCAATTCTGGTTTTGGCTCCTTTTCCGTTTAATCAATTACAATACTAAACCATAGTAAAATCATAGTAAATTCAATATTTATCGAATTTAAATTGAATTTAAATTGAGTTTAAATTGAATTTGAATTGAATTTAATCTGGAGTTGGTGCTGAATTATGATAGTTATTTTCTATTGATAAAACTTTTGCATTACCTCTGATTTACAAAGCTTGGATTTTATGATGGTGGATTTTAAGTGAGATTGATTATATTTTTTAAAATTATTCTTCGCACCATAAAATAATGAAACCAGAAAAATAGAAGAGTCAGTTACCTGAGGTACAAGATTAATAATATGAACAAACCAACCATTTAATCAGGTTATGTTTGTAAGATGAGAATAATATACGTTTGTAATAATCTGATATAACTTTACAGATTTCAGAGATTTTTGAACAGCTGCCATAATACTCATTGGTTCCAGATAATTCGGCTAATAAAAATGCTGTTATCTGCATCAACATTTTTTTCATTTCTGGTATACTCAGCAACCGTGATCCATGTTTCATTTTCATTAATAAAGGAAACTCCAAAATTTCCCAAATCAACGCCTCTGTCTGGCACTGCGATTTTCTCGGTATTACGTATTACCTGTAACTTATCAACATCCACTTCAGCCATAAACAGCGGAGCACGATGCCTGAATACATGATCATTATCGGCACCTTTACGGGTATATACCAAATAAAGTGCATCATTATTTGTCACCCAATGTTGTTGTGTATTATAACTACCAAGTATGGTTCCATCATTGAAGGCCCATTCTTTAATAGGTTCAAAATGCAAACCGTCGGGGCTTTTAGTGACATATGCACTTTTATCACTTCTCAAAGTGAGATAATAAGTACCTTTGAAGCAGGCCAATGATGGTTCGTAAATACCTCTTCCCTGTTTTAATGTCAATTCATCACCATGCCTTTTATAAGCGAGTCTTTCA
>DASRQG010000084.1:0-3458 GCA_035645995.1 Mariniphaga sp.
TAAGAGATGAGAAATACGGTCATAAAGCCAGAGAATTATTGGATAAAAAAGATATTTCCAGGCAGGATATGGCTCAGATAATAGAGATGATAAAAAAGAGTGCTGTGCTTGAACTCAGCAGTAGACATGCAGAAAAGTTTATAGAAAGGGCGAGGAACAATCTTAATTACTTACCAGATATTATTGAGGCCAAAAAAGATATTGAATTTATTTTGAACCTACAGCTTCAAAGGCAGATCTAAGATTTTTCCAGAAATATTGTTGACTTATTCATAATATTGTGGTAATGTTTATGATGGTAATGTTATTTGTAACAACGTTATTGAGTATAAGTATTGCTAAATCGATCAAGCTTGCTGAATCGATTAACCCTTTACTGTGTAAGTTAAAAAGATAGCATTTGCCTTGCTAAATCGATTAATCTCAAGGCTGGATGGATAAACTTTAGGTTTATAATTTTAGATATTGATTTAAACATTAAGTGTGTTTGCTAAATCGATTAAATACAACATTAAGGAGGATGATGAAAATGTACCAGGAGGTAAATGGTGCAACACTTTATTACAAAGAATACGGTTCGGGGGATAAATATATTATCTCTGCTCAAATGGGTTTTGATCTTGACGAAAAAGGATGGCCGATGGATCTGGCGGAAGAAGGCTATCATGTTTTTACAATTCAAATCAGAGGTTACGGAAAATCTACCCATGTATATGAGGATTTAGGAGATGAATGGTATAACATCTGGGCTGATGACGTATATGAATTTGCCAGGAGAAAAGGGATTGAAAAATTTCTATATACTGGACAATCGCATGGTGCAGGGATAGGCTGGCACCTGGCCTTAAGGCATCCGGAAGTTTTAGTAGGTTTTGTTGCTCTGGTAGGGGGGCCTCATTCCAGAAAAGGTGGCGATGCTTCACCGGGAAGACTTGAAACAATTAAATCAGCAGGAGATCCTGAGGCCAGGATAAAGCGCGCAGAACAGGCCAGAAACAATTTTCTTTATTTTGCAAATAAATTTTCAAATAATCCAGAACTTCGAAAAGAATTTGAAGGAAAAGCGGAAAAAGCATATGAGGAAGAACTTAACAGGACTGAGGAAGAACTCCGGATTAACCCGCGAAAACCCCTTTCTTACCTGAAAACTGATGAAGAAGTATATGAGGAGCTTTCAAAAATCCAAATTCCTGTTTTAATGATTAATGGTTATCAGGATGATGTAGTACCAGTGACAGATATTATCTGGCCAATTAAGGTAATTAAAAATTCAAAATGCCTTATCTATCATGATGCTGGACATGGAATTCATTATGATTACAGGGAAGATATCAGGCGTGAAATAGCCTTGTTTGCCTCAGGATTGTTCTAATATCCTTTCTAAATCGAATCTATTTATTTTTCAAATAGATTACAAATATTTAACAAAATACTATACAAAAAAAGGAGGAAATTAATTATGAAAAAAGCAAAAGTAATGAATCTGGTAGTGCTTGTCTTATTGTTGGTTCTTTTTAGCTTTTCTTCAATTATCGAGGCAAAAGCATCAGGAGAGAGATATGGTGGAGTTTTAAGAATTGTATATGGAGATCCAATCAATTGTATAGGGTATCCGGGAGGAATAGCATCATTTCAGGAACATCAAGTAGCTGAACCAGCTGTTGAAACTCTTGGGAGATATGATGAATCTGGTGCGCTTGTTCCTTATTTAGCTAAGGATTTTGAATTAGATGCAGATTCATTAACATTGACTATTCATTTACGCGAAGGAGTAAAATTCCATGATGGTACAATTTGTGATGCAGAAGCAGTAAAATGGAACCTGGAAGAATTTAAGGCGTCTGGACGTAATGAAATTGATGATGTTGCCAGCATAGAGGTTATTGATCCTTTAACATTGGTTCTCCATTTATCCAGATGGAATAATTCCATTGCAGAAGCTGTTCTCTTTACTGCTGGTAGAATTGTTTCACCAACATATTTCAAAACTCATGGAAGAGATGCTGCAATGGCAAATCCAGTTGGAACTGGACCATTCAAATTTGTTAAATGGGAAAGAGATGTAAGAATTGTATATGAAAAAAATGAAGATTATCGTGTAGCAGGTCAGCCCTATCTCGATGGTATTGAAATTATATTCATGCCAGATACTACAACAATGATCTCAGCTTTACGTACTGGAGAAATTGATGTAATAGCAACTGTTGATGGTGCTGTTGCTGATGCAATGTATCTTGACGGCCGTGAGCCTATAAGCCGTCCATTGACAAGTGGTACAGTAATGTTTGGTATTATACCTACAAGTAATGATCCATCATTGCCATTTTATGATCTTAGAGTAAGGCAGGCAGTTGCCCATGCTATTGATAAAAAAGGGATAGCAGAATTATATAGTAAACAGGGTTGGGCATATACAAATCAGTGGGCACCTCCAGGAGCCTGGTCATATAATGAGGAAACTGTTGGTTATCCTTATGATGTAGAGAGAGCGAAAGAATTACTTGCTGAAGCAGGTTATCCAAATGGTTTTAAAACTAAAGGCTATGTTATTTCAGGAGATGTAAAGTTGATGGAAATTACACAGGCTTTCCTAAAGCAGGTTGGAATTGATATGGAAATTATTCCACTTGAGTCAGCAAGAGAAAATGAGATGAGTGGAATTAATGGAACATGGGACGGTCTCTTTCGTTGGGCTGGTAGAGGAGAAGCAGATATTGCTCCAGTTTATGCCAGAACATTTACTAAAGATGGTGTAAGATTTGTTGGCGGTGTTTTACATCTGGATGATATAAAAGAATTGATTGATGCAGCAATTAGTGCAAAGACCTTTGAGGAAAAAGTGAAAATAAGCAAGGAATTATCCAGAAAAGTAATTGATGATTACTGTCTGCTCATTCCATATGGTTCAGTTAGCAGTCAATTTTTTGCAGTTGAAAAAGTTCATGATACTCATTTAGGCTGGTATCATATTTCTACCTGGACACCAGAGATTGCCTGGGTAGAAAAATAAGTGAGAAGGAATTCTTAAACTAATATTCCAGTTCCCCGATGCCTTTTAATGCATCGGGGACTTAATTCATGTTTAACCCAGGTCCAGCAATGTTCAGTAATTAATTGGTTATAGTTAAGAATTTGCAGAATGGGGGCACAAGAATGGCTCATTATATTTTCAAGAGGCTGATACAATCGGTTATAGTTATATTTATAGTTTCAATATTTACATTCCTTTTAACATATTTAATGCCTGGGGACCCTGTATATGCGCTGCTTGGCGAAGATATTACCAGAGAACAGTATGAAATTGCCTATAAGGAAATGGGTCTTGATAAACCTCTTTATGTGAGATATTTACATTGGTGTGTAACTATGCTGAAAGGTGATTTTGGGACCTCATATAAGTACAGAATGCCTGTAATTGATTTGATAAAGGCAAGATTACCCGTTACTATGTATCTTGG
>DASRQG010000085.1:0-3556 GCA_035645995.1 Mariniphaga sp.
CTATTTTTGTATTCAGGGCCGTTACCAGCATCAATGAATCGTTGAGTAGTTTTTCAATAACAGGATTATTTGGTTCAATGCCTGTTGCACAATGTTCATCAAACGATTTACAGGCATCTCCCAACAACCTTGCACTTTGAAGAAAAGCATTTGCCATTACTGGTTTAAAAACATTTAATTCAAAGTGCCCCTGAGTACCACCCACTGAAATTGTAACATCATTCCCTAATACCTGTGCACAAACCATAGTTAAGGCTTCACTCTGAGTAGGATTCACTTTACCTGGCATAATAGAGGATCCCGGTTCGTTTGCCGGAATGATAAGCTCTCCGATTCCCGAACGTGGCCCTGATGCCATTAATCTGATATCGTTGGCTATTTTGTTTAAGGAAACTGCCAATTGCCTAAGTGCCCCGTGCGTTTCAACCAATGCATCGTGCGAAGCAAGGGCTTCAAATTTATTGGGAGCGGTGATAAAAGGCAGTCCGGATAATTCAGCTATCGTTGCTGCAACACGTTCATCATATCCCCTGGGGGCATTCAATCCTGTACCCACAGCTGTACCACCCAATGCAAGCTCCGAAAGATGTTCAAGTGTATGATTTAATGCTTTTAGTCCATGGTCAAGCTGAGCTACATATCCTGAAAACTCCTGCCCAAGTGTTAATGGAGTAGCATCCATCAGATGAGTACGGCCTATCTTTACTACATCCATAAATGTTTCTGCTTTCTGATGCAAAGTATCCCTGAGTTGTTTAATTCCGGGAATGGTTACCTCCTGTACCATTTTATAACATGCAATATGCATGGCAGTAGGGTAGGTGTCGTTTGAAGATTGGGATTTGTTTACATCATCATTTGGATGAATGGTCTTGTCTCCCTCACCAATCTTTTTACCCGCCAACTCATGGGCACGATTGGCTATTACCTCATTTACATTCATGTTGCTTTGAGTGCCGGAACCTGTTTGCCATATAACCAGTGGAAACTGATCGTCCAGCTTCCCCTCTGTAATTTCATCACATACTGCTGCAATCAAATCCCGTTTTTCTTCCGGCAATACTCCCAACTCACAGTTTACAATGGCTGCAGCTTTTTTAAGGATGGCAAACCCATAAATGATCTCTTTCGGCATGGAGGCAGGTGCGCCAATTTTAAAATTGTTTCTCGACCTTTCTGTTTGTGCTCCCCAATACTTATCGGCAGGTACTTGTACCTCACCCATAGTATCTTTCTCAATGCGGTATTCCATTGCTATTTTCTTTTTGAATTATTTACAATAATAAAAGGCCTGTACTTTTGTAAGGCTCAAACAAGTAGTTAATCAATTACGCTAATTGTAACGAATAGATCAAAAAATAGTTTGAATTGAAAATGCAGCTATGAGCAAATAGGGTATAATAGGTGGCCGGCAGTTACTTCTTAGGTACGAATCCTTTATTATCAATCACTTCAGCAGAATTTCTTTTGCCAATTATAATTCTTTCGCACATGTTAAGGAATAAGCCATGTTCAAGTACCCCTGTAACAGAATCCAATTTTTTAATCAATTCATGAGGGTCAAAATGTTTTTCAAGATGTAAATCTAAGATATAATTACCGTTGTCGGTAATATACGGGTCTTCATCTATTATACGCAGTACAGGATTGAACCCCATACGGTGTAGTTTTTTAAGTGTATGTGTATGACCAAAAGGCAAAATCTCCACCGGTAACGGAAAGGCTCCTATCGCATCAACATATTTACTTTCATCTAAAATCCAAATAATACGTTTCGACAATCGTGCAATGAGCTTTTCCCTGAATAAGGCACCACCACCACCTTTTATGGCATTAAAATTCGGATCAATTTCATCAACTCCATCTACTAACAGATCAATTCCGGCAACTTCGTCAACTGTAAACATGGGGATATTAAGACTGGCTGCCTGTTTTTCAGTGGCCAAAGATGTAGTAACCGCCTTTATGAACAAGCCTTGGGAGATCAGTTCTCCCAGTCGCTTGATGAAGTACCAGGCTGTTGTTCCGGTTCCCAGGCCAACAACCATCCCATCCTGAACATATTCAGCTGCTTTTTCACCCGCCGCTTTTTTTCTTAGATCCATTGTTTAAGCTTTTTCAAGTTAATATACTTATTTCTTATTCTTTTTGTTCACTTAAAAGGACTAATTTATAAATTAACTCATAATCTATCAGTAAAAAATAGCATTAAAACAAAAATTTTAAAAATCAGGGGGGGGTCAAATCAGAAAAAAAACGGTTCTGTCGTTATTGCTTCAGAACCGTTCATTCAATTTTTTGTATTTATAATTTTGCCTGATGATTGAAAGTAGTATTGAGTACCTGAGATTTTTTAGGAAAATCAGTATCGGGATAATAAATAAAAAGAGCGCTGCCTTCTTTTATAGTCTCAATTACTGCTTCATGGATTTCCATGGACACGGAAGGACAGCCAAGACTTCGGCCAAGCCGGCCATATTGTTTTATGAAGTCCTGACTTACATAATCAGCTCCGTGCATCACTATTGCCCTGTTACGTGCATTGGAATTATATTCATCGTCCATCCCTTCCAGTCGTAAGGAAAGTCCGTGTTTACCCTGATAGGTTTCTGCTGTTATATAAAAACCAATAGAACTCATATATGAACCCGAGAGGTTAGAAAAGGCAACAACTTCGTTTTCTCCTGAACTACGTCCATGTGCCACATAGTCGTTAAATAATATGCTCTTCGACTTTAAATCAATAATCCACATCCTCTTATCGGTGGAAGGAAGGCTAAAATCGATGATTGTAAGTATATCCTTTTTAATATTTCCCGGATCTGCTTTGAGTGCAGTGTATCCCTGATAGGCTAATTTAAAAGCTTCTTCGGAAGGTATATTATCAGAATTGAGTTCACTAATTTCTGCCAATAACATATTAGCTGTTGTGGCACTACCTGATTTTGCTTCAGCAGGTGTAAACATGCTCAGACTCAGTGTAAATATTAAAATTAAGGTTGATGCAAATATTTTTCTTGTCATTTGTGGGTATTGTTTTCGCTTTAGTTTAATACGTTTGTTCTGCAAAATTATTGCAATTCGCTTCTTGAAATCAATAACTATGCCATTAATATAGTTGATGCTCAATCTGTTCATTCTTCTTTTTAACAAACTTACCTGGAAAACATATTTCTTAAGACCGGCATGGATAATTCATCAAAACCATAAATATCTTCTCTAAAATGCAGTAGGTCATCTTTATCCCTCCATGCAGTCTGGTAGGTAAGGTGAACCGGTATCTTTTCCTCCAGCCTTATAATTTTCTTTTCATCCTCTGAAAGATACTTAATGATGGTATCATTTGGCAATTGTTCCTTAAGTAGGGTAACAGCCAGTTCTGCAGGCCGTTCCAGCCTGACACAACCATGACTGAAATCACGCTGTTCGATGTTAAAAAGATGGTTAGCAGGTGTATCGTGCAGATAAATACTGTATTGGTGTAGAAGCAGGAACTGTACACGGCCCAATGAATTTAAAGGGCCCGGGTGCTGTACCACAAAAAATGGAAAACTAT
>DASRQG010000086.1:0-2250 GCA_035645995.1 Mariniphaga sp.
TATTTCATTAAAAGGTTCATTTATGACTTTAATGGTGAAATAAATGAATGCAGAAATGAATTCTGAAAATAATCGTCAGGAGTATCATCATTCTGATGATTGGAACATAGCATATACACAATGGAATTCGGATGAGCATCCTCTGCGAGAGGCTTTATGCACTTTAGGAAACGGATATTTTGCTACCCGGGCTGCCATGGAAGAGCTACCTGCAGGAAAATTTAATTATCCGGGTACTTATTTGGCCGGTGGGTATAATCGCGCTGTTTCCAAAATAAAAGATAAAGAAATTGAAAATGAGGATCTGGTGAACTGGCCGAATTGGTTGCATCTGAGATTTAAAATCAAAGATGGTGACTGGTTTGATATTGAAGGGACGGAGGTGCTTGATTATAGTTTGAATCTTAATCTTCAGGAAGGTGTTTTGGAGCGAAAACTAAGGTTTAGGGATGAAGAATCACGTGAAACCAGCATCGTAAGCCGTAGGATTGTTTGTATGCATGATCCTCATGTAGCAGCTATCGAATGGAGTATAATTCCTGAAAACTGGAACGGTATGATTACCATTCGCTCAGGAATAGATGGAAGTGTTAAGAATGAAGGTGTTGCCAGATATAGCGAACTTAACGGGTCACATTTGGATATCATTGAGGCCGGGTGTCTAAATAAGAAGTACATATATTTGACATCTCAGTCAAAGCAATCTAAAATCAGGATGACACAGGCAGCAATGCTTAAGGTGAGCCTTGAAGACAACGAAATTGAGGTATCTCCGGAAGATACAGTAGAAGATGACGTAGTTTATCAGGAGTTCAGGGTAGAATGTGAACGACTTCAAACACTGAAGGTGGAAAAATTAGTTACACTTTATTCATCGAAAGATAATGCGATTAGTGATACTTTTTCTGAAGCCACCTCTAAGGTAGATAAACTGGTATCCTTCAGCCAGCTGTATCACGAACATCGAATTGCCTGGTCTAATATATGGAGCCTTAGTAATTTGGAACTAAAAACTTCAGGTAATGAAATACAGATTCTCAGGCTTCATATTTTTCACCTGCATCAAACTGTTTCTGATAACAGCATCGGAAAGGATATAGGCGTCCCTTCGCGGGGTTGGCATGGTGAGGCATACCGTGGGCATATATTCTGGGATGAATTGTATATATTTCCGTTTATTAATTTTCATGCTCCTCAACTTGCACGATCGTTGTTGATGTATCGGTATTACAGATTGCCAAAAGCCAAAGAAGCAGCTAGTGAAATGGGCTACAGAGGGGCTATGTATCCCTGGCAAAGCGGAAGCAACGGACGGGAGGAAAGTCAGTCACTTCATTTGAATCCGCAATCGGGAAGATGGATTCCAGATAATACACGTTACCAAAGACATATAAGTGCTGCAATTGCTTATAATGTCTGGCAATATTATCAGGGAACCGGTGATCGTGATTTTCTAGCTTCATTTGGTGCAGAAATAATTTTAAATACAGCTTTATTCTGGTCAGAAATTGCTGAATTCGATCAGGATAAAAACAGGTATGTGATCAATGGAGTTGTAGGGCCCGATGAATACCATACTCAATACCCCGGCTCTGATGAACCTGGTTTAAATAATAATGCTTATACCAACTTCATGGCTGTATGGAATATTCAATGTGCTCTGAATCTATTGGAACAAATACAAGGAGAACAAGCCCTGATGATTGCTCAAAAAGTTGGTTTTGATAAAGAAACACAAGAGCGATGGGAAGATATTACCCGTAGGATGTTTATTCCATTTGCAGATGATGGTATAATTCTTCAATTTGAAGGTTTTGGTGATCTTCATGAGCTCGATTGGGATAAATATAAAAGCAAATATGGTGAATCAATCAGGCTGGATCGTGTTTTGGAAAAAGAAGGTGATTCGGTTAATAATTACAAAGCAAGTAAACAGGCTGATGTATTAATGCTGTTTTATTTGTTTTCTGCCGGAGAAATTGTTGAGCATTTCAAAAAAATGGGCTATGAATTTAAACCGGAAGATATACGTGCCAATATCAGGTATTATGAAAAAATTACATCACATGGTTCAACATTAAGTCAGGTAATTCATGCATGGGTAACCTCCAGGTCAAATAGAAAGAAATCATGGAGCAGCTTTAAGAAAGCTTTGTTGAGTGATTTTCAGGATGTGCAGGGAGGAACCACTCCTGAAGGGATTCATCTGGGTGCTATGGCCGGAACAGTTGATATCATCCAAAGGTGTTA
>DASRQG010000087.1:0-7926 GCA_035645995.1 Mariniphaga sp.
GGGCCACTTAACCGTGAAGATATGAACGAGTATATGAAAAAAAGAGGAATGGCTGATGCTTCTGAGGAATTAAAAGATATGTGGTATAGCACCTATAGTGTTTTAGACATGATACACAACATGCCTGAAGATCAGAAAAAATCTGTACGTTGGTATATTGATTGCGGTGATGATGATTTTTTATATGAAGGAAATTCAAGGGTACATATTGCAATGCGTAAAAATGAGATCCCTCATGAGTTCAGAATAAGAGATGGAGGTCATACCTGGACTTATTGGCGCACATCACTGCCCGAAGTATTACGGTTTGTTTCTGATGGATTCCACCAGCATTAAGGAGCCTATAAAACTAAAGCCAGGAAAATTCCTGGCTTTATTATATGATGGTATATATCTATATGAACTATTTACAGAACAAATTAGCATACATAATAAGGAGAAACCTTACAATGAATAAGGCCTTCTATATTCATAGTGATATAAGCGATGGTTTGCAGCCTCTTTATCCTCACCGAAACTAAGTGTGGCAGGATCCCATTTAACCGGGCGCTGCAATTCAGTTGCAATATTACCAAGACAACAGAGGGTATTCGTACTGCATCCTACTTCAATAGAAGCAATAGGTTTTGAACGTTCTCTAACAGAATCAATAAAGTCCTGCATATGAGGTGCACTAATTTC
The DNA here is from genome assembly GCA_035645995.1 of Mariniphaga sp. Taxonomy (GTDB): domain Bacteria; phylum Bacteroidota; class Bacteroidia; order Bacteroidales; family Prolixibacteraceae; genus Mariniphaga. Next base: position 682 of record DASRQG010000087.1, read on the forward strand.
AAATGCTAAACCTTCACGTTGATTATTACGTTTTTTAGTTTGTGGCCTCTGAGGAGCAGAAGAACCGGGCCTGCGACCTGCAAGTTCATCAGGCACTAATGATGGATCTGATGCATTAAGGTATCCACGACCAACTTCGATCCATCCGTCGGTACCAATAAATTTAACTCCCTGTGCAGATGGTTGATCTTCGAGGTAAGGTTGTTCTGTCATTACAATACCATTCAGATATTTGAATGTAAGATATTCTGTACCGTTGTATCCTTTCGGAATAATTTCAGAAGGCCCAGAACCATCCATTCCAATAGCAGCCTGTGCAATATCAAACATATGTGCCCCCCAGTCTGCAGTAAATCCATTACCTGTCTCTCTATACCAGCGCCATGCCCCCCACAGTTTTTCCTGTTCGGCAGGTTCTAGAGAGATTGGAGGACACAAATCGGGATGGTAATGTACATTAGGATCATTTAATGGTCCCATCCATAAGTTGAAATTAAGGTTTCCGGGAACTGGTTGTTCGGGCAGATCAAGCGGTTTTGGCGGATCACCTACTTTTGAATAAATCTTTTCAATATGCCCTATTTTCCCTCCACGTACAAGCTCAATTGCTTTCTGGAATTCCTTACTTGACCGCTGTTGACTACCCACCTGAACAACTTTCTTGTTGTCGTTAGCCACTTTAGTCATAACCAAACCTTCTTTGATTGTAAAAGCTAAGGGTTTTTGCACATAAACATCTTTACCGGCCTGAAGAGCATGTATAGTCTGAAGAGCATGCCAATGATCAGGTGTTACTACCTCCACTGCATCTATATCCTTCCGCTCAAGTAGCTCTTCATAGTGTTCATACATATCACAGCGGGGTGAAATGCCTAATTTCTTCTGCCAGTCTTCAACTCGTTGTTTAAGTCTTACCTGCTTCATTGTATCCACGTCACAACAAGCAACAACCTGAACTCCGGGTACACTGCTGAAGCTGGTAAAATCAGATAGCGCCTGACGTCCTGCACCAATAAAACCAAGAACTACCCTATCGCTTGGGGCAATACGTACACCGTTGATTGTCCAGCCAGGGAGAATGGTTAACCCTGTTAATCCTAAAGCCGATAGTCCTAAGAATTTCCTTCGGCTAAATTGATTTTCTGAATTTTTCATTACAATTAATAATATTTGATATTAGTATTACGATTGTATAAATCAACTTTTATCTTCCACTCAATCTTCTTGTTTTAAAAGTTATACAATCTAATATATTAAAATCTGTTTTAGTTGTTTAAGTAAAAAAATCTCCGGTTCAATAGTAGATATTTTGACTCGCTGAAAATACAAAAGTTTATGCTTATATAAATAAAATTTAAAATAAAATACTGATTAAATGCCGAATTACCTCAGAAGCCCCATCAGGACGTTTATTTTCATTAGATTTGTAGTTATCAATTAAAATAAAAAGTTCATGCAGCTGTTTTACATCCCCGATTTTTCGGGAACTGAAATTTTACTGGATGAAAAGGAATCAAAACATGCCATTAAAGTTCTACGTCTTGGAAAAGGAGACACCTTAAATTTTACCGATGGCAAAGGAAAGTTGTATACTGCAGAAATTAAAGAACCAAATTCTAAACACTGCAGGTTAAACGTGATTGACATTCTCAGTGAATCAGTAAAGAGAAGCTATGAAATTCACGTTGCAATAGCACCTACCAAAAATACCGACAGGCTTGAATGGTTTCTTGAAAAAGCAACTGAAATTGGAATTGATAAAATCTCATTAATTTTATGTGAGAACAGTGAGCGCAAAGTTGTTAAAATTGAAAGGCTGGAAAAAATCCTGATTTCAGCAATGAAGCAATCCATGAACTTGTATCTGCCAAAATTAAATCCTTTGGTTTCTTTCACTGAATTTATAGATAACAATAACTCTACTTGCAAATATATTGCACACTGTTATGAAAATGAAAAACCACATTTAATGAAGGCATTGAATGGTGGAGAAAATACAGTAGTTCTTATTGGCCCTGAAGGTGATTTTACCTTAGATGAAATATCAGAAGCACGGGCAAAAGGTTATAAAGAAATTTCATTAGGCAATACACGATTAAGAACAGAAACTGCAGGAGTTGTAGCATGCCATGTTATTAATCTTGTAAATACCTAAAATTAGATCATAATCTAAATATTCAAACATATAATTGTATTTTCGTCAAACAAAAAGTTGAAATGAAATTCAGAATCATATTATTGATATTAATTTCTCTCGCTTCAACAAACCATGCTCAACCTCTCAGAATAGGTCTTTTGAAGTATGGTGGGGGTGGTGACTGGTATGCTGATCCAACAGCACTTCCAAACTTAATCGAGTTCTGCAATCAGCAAATGAATACAAATATACACCCTGAACCATCAACTGTTGAAGTTGGCAGCATTGATCTGTTTAACTTTCCATTCGTTCACATGACAGGACATGGGAACATCGTTTTATCAGAGAATGAAGCCAACAATCTTAAAACTTACCTTGAAGCCGGAGGTTTTCTTCATGTGGATGATAACTATGGCATGGATGAATTTTTCAGAAGGGAAATAAAAAAAGTTTTCCCGGAAAAGGAACTGGTTGAGCTTCCTGCCTCGCACCCTTTATTTCATCAAAAATACAGCTTTAGTGAAGGATTACCTAAAATACATGAACACAGTAATAAACCACCACAGGCATTTGGTATATTTATTAATGATCGGCTAGTCTGTTTGTACACTTATGAATCAGACATTAGCGATGGATGGGAGGATGAGGCTGTGCATAATAATCCACCTGAAGTTCGTGAAATTGCTTTAAAAATGGGAGCAAACATCATTGCATTTGCATTTAATCAATGATTCCATTCAATTTGTATGATATAATGTTAAACTGATAATTTTATAATACTTAATAAACATAAATAAAATGAAAAAGATTGTATTTGCTTTTCTGTGTTTTTTATTCATCGGAGCAGGCGTTAATGCTCAAGATTATAATACCGGTATTGGTATTCGGGGAGGACTTTCAAATGGCCTTACCGTTAAACATTTTTTAAGTTCGAACACTGCAGTTGAAGGGTTACTTTCAACGCGCTGGCATGGTCTCAACATTACTGGTTTATATGAAATTCATGCAACTGCGTTTGATACTCCCCGATTGAATTGGTATTATGGTATTGGGGGCCATATTGGATTTTTTGATGGTGACAGATCTGACCATTTTGACGACGGAAACTATACTGTTATTGGGATTGATGGTATTATAGGAATTGAATACAACATTGAGCCGATTCCATTTAATATCAGTCTGGATTGGAAACCAGGCATAAATTTAATCGGTCATTCTACACATTGGTTCGATGAAGTTGCTTTCTCAGTAAGATATATTTTTTAAAAACTATTCAACTTCCGAAAAAGCTGCCCGGATTATTTTCCAGGCAGCTTTTTTTTCATCAGATTGAACCCTCCTACCTGCCAATATATCTTCAGGAAAGAAAATTTAGCTTTTAGTCATTAGCCTGAATGGGTATAGTTTTTAATTTCGAAATTCTATTAAACATTGAAAATTCTACAAACATAGATGTTGAATAAATGTTATTATTGGCAAACCCAAATAACATGAAAAGAATTTTAGTTTTAATAGCATTTCTTTGTATGACAACTGTTACCATGTATGGTCAGGATTACAATACCGGCATAGGAATAAGAACAGGAACATCAAACGGATTAACAATAAAGCATTTTACCGGATCAACTTCTGTGCTTGAAGGGATATTCGCTACGCGATGGGGTGGTTATAATTTTACAGGATTATTTCAGAAGTATGACCAGGCCTTCAGAGTACCGCGGTTAAATTGGTTCTATGGTTTTGGAGGCCATATCGGAAGTTATCGTGGTGATGAACACAGACGTTATGATGATGAAGAACAACATTTACTGTTTGGAATAGACGGTATTATCGGCATGGAATATAATTTTACAGATATTCCCTTTAACATAAGCCTCGACTGGAAACCTTCGATTGATTTATCGGGTGGTTTTTACCCATGGGGCGACGAGGTGGCTTTTTCACTTCGTTATATCTTTTAACAAATAACCCTCCCGATGAACGGAAGGGTTATTATCCATAGTTAGCTGTTGTTTATGCTTTCTCCAACTTCAAAGTTTCGGTGGGTTGATCGCACACTTCTGTCGGGCCAAAATATTGTATTGGTCCGGGATATATATAAAGGGTGTTCAAAGCCCATTCGCCACGTTTTGAAGTAAAATATTTATAAGGAGCACCATCAAGTTCAACCAATGCCTTTTGTATAACAGGTTTCATGTGCCCATGTCTCTTTTCCATATTCATCATCATGGTAACAGGAACACCTCCGGCAATCCAGTTCTCTGCCGGTTCAGTTAAATTCCTCACTGAAGCCATGTATCCTGTTTTCCCTGCTGAAATCAGCATCGAAGCAGTATATCCTAATGAATAACAGTAATCGGCATCGAAATTTGAAGGAGCAGCACAACGGCCTTCATATCCAAAGAAATGGTACTGTGTATTAAATTTACCCTTGAATTTTCCTTCTGCCTTCCATTCTTCAAGTTTGGCTTTCACCATGTCGCCAAGCAATTTTTCAGTTTCAATTAGTGATACCTGAACGTTACCATGTGGATCACGATCAAGTGTAAGCTGATTTGCAATCCCGGTAGGAAGTGATTTATAAACCGCCGAAGAAGCGTCGGAAAGCTGCAAGGCAACCCATTCCTGCTGATGTGATTTCTTAAGCATTTTAAATTCTTTTTCGGTATCAGTACCTTCTGCAAGCACGTCATTAAGCTCCGAAATAAGAATCTTCATTTCCGGGACGAATTCTACCAATCCTTCGGGAATTAAAGCAACTCCAAAATTTTCACCTTTCTCAGAACGTTTAACAACGATATCAGCAATATACTCAACAATATCCTCCAGTGTCTGTTTGTTTGCTGCTACCTCTTCTGAAATTAACGTAACATTGGGTTGTGTTTTCAGTGCACATTCAAGGCCAATATGTGAGGCTGAACGTCCCATAAGTTTTATGAAGTGCCAGTATTTTTTTGCTGAATTTGCATCACGCTGAATGTTTCCAATAAGTTCGGAATATACTTTTGTCGCTGTATCAAAACCAAAGGAAGTTTCAATCATCTCATTTTTAAGGTCACCATCAATTGTTTTAGGACAACCGATTACCTGTACACCTGAATTTTTCTGCAGATAATATTCTGCAAGCACACATGCATTAGTATTTGAATCATCACCACCAATAATTACCAGGGCATTAAGACCTAAATCTTTGGCTATTTCAAGGCCTTTATCAAATTGACTTTCTTCTTCAAGTTTGGTACGCCCTGAGCCAATAATATCGAATCCACCGGTATTTCGGTATTCGTCAACAATTTCAGCTGTAAGCTCAACATATTTATGATCTACCAGCCCACCAGGGCCACCAAGAAATCCATAAAGCCTGCTTTCGGGATTTATGCTTTTGATCCCGTCAAAAATCCCTGAAATTACGTTATGACCTCCGGGAGCTTGTCCACCGGATAAAATAACACCAACATTTACAGGTTTACCTTCACCTGTTCCGGTGCCTTCTTCAAAACTAATGATTGGCATTCCGTAAGTATTTGGGAAAAGGAGACTTATATCCTGCTGGTCAGCTATAGACTGAGTCTTATTTCCTTCAACAAGCTGTGGGATCCCATTCTTTAATGTTTTTGGTAATTTGGGCTGGTACTTTGCCCTTTCATGTTGCAATGGACTGATATTCATTTTTAACTGTTTTTGTTATACTTTTCAATATTTAGCAAACTAAATCCTGTTTAAAGACAGGATATGTTCTGCATATACTTGTTCAAACAATTTCCAAAATTAATAGAAAAATCAACCAATTACTTCTTCAGCCAATTTATAGCAGCCAATTTAAAAATAACTTAAAAGGATTCACGAAGGAGGTTATGATTTTATTTTTCTCGACGACGTTGCTGGTCCATGCGTTTCTTCCATTTCTCAAGTGCAAGCTTTTGCAAATCTTCCACTTTATCTGACTCATCTACAATTTCAAGTCCAAGCAATGTTTCAAATAAATCTTCCATTGTAACCAATCCAACGATACTACCGAAATCATCTTCTACCATCGCCATATGTTCACGGTTAAGGATAAGTGTATCCATTAACTTCGCCACCGTATAATTATCGTTAACAAATAATATGTTACGTTTTATTTCGGATGCTTTTACACTATGTTTATCCTGAGCCAGATTCTCAAGAAGATTATCTTTAAGAATTACTCCGGTAATATTATCAGGGTTAACGCTATAAACAGGAATTCTTGAAAAAACCAAAGGTTTTACTTCCTTATAGATTTCGTCCATTGGAAGGGTTTCGTCAACTGTAACAATGACCGATCGGGGTGTCATGATATCCCTGACTTTGAGGTTCTCCAATCGCAAAAGATTCTGAATGATTGATTTTTCCTCCCGGTCGAGGGCTCCGCTTTGTAATCCAACATCGGCCATCGCAGCAAAATCGGCTCTGCTAAAAACACTTTGTCCTTTTTCTGTTTTTACCAGGCGTGTAATACCTTTACTCATCCAAACAAAGGGAGCAAGCACCACAAGCAAAACACGAAGAGAACTTACTGTAAATGGAGTTAACTGTTGCCAAAAAACTGCCCCTATCGTTTTAGGTATTATTTCTGAAATAATCAATATAGCCAGAGTCATGCCTCCTGCAATGAGCGATTCATAACTGGTTGAAAAAAATAAAAGATCAATCTGATCAGTGCCAAAAAGTTTACCAGCCTGAACACCAACACCCATTGCTCCTATTGTATGTGCAAACGTATTTAAAGTAAGTATGGCCGACAGCGGTTTATCAATATCCTCCTTCATCTTTTTCAGATAGTAGCCTGTTTGTGGCTTTTCATTTTGCATCCTGCCAATAAAAGAAGGAGTATTGCTTAACAGCACTGCCTCCCACATAGAACAAATAAACGATAAGATAATAGAGGTTAAAAAGAACAATATTAAAGCTGTCATCTGGTTTCTATATTTATACCGGAGTATTATAAAACATCTGAAACATTTATAAATGGTTACCGGTTTTCAGATATCCTCCAAACGCTAAAATAATTATTTGTTTATTGAATTGAAAGATACCTTACATTTTTTTACAAAAGAAAGCATTATTTTTGTCTTCGTCAGGTTTCA
>DASRQG010000088.1:0-6986 GCA_035645995.1 Mariniphaga sp.
CCCTGGAAAATATGCCAGTTATATGACTGGACCAAATATCTGGAGATCATACTTCCAGTTTATGGGATATCTTTTAGATAAAGCAAACGCCCGTCTGTGGATTCGTCCAAATATCCCATCTGAAATGGAAAATAAAATTAAAGATGCCGCTCTTCCTAATCCTTACGGATGGGGTACTCTTAATTATGATGAATCTGATAACCTTGGCCATGAAAAACAAACTCAGGAAATTTTTATAACATATGATAATCCGACCTCAGTTAAAGAAATTGTTCTTAAAAATAACACAGGCAGTAATACTCCTTTTGTCATTTTAACCAGTACTACAGGTGGACGAATTGAAGGTTTAACTATAGAAGCTGAAGACTGGGAAGTTGAACAGAATATCCGCGTTACGCTATCTGATCCTGTTACGATTGATAACAAGGGACTTAGAATTCGTGTCTATTCTGAAGAAGTTGGGACTATTAAAGGTCCGGATCGTACACCAAGATCCGCTTTAAAAATTGCATCTACATCTCTTTCTGCAGGTAAACCTATTATTTGCACAATCGATAAACCTGGTAATGTTACTATTGAACTCCTATCTCTTAATGGTAAAAAAATTGGAACTTTAGTAAATCGTACGGTCTCAACTACTGGAAAACACTCTTTGTTTTGGAATGGAAAAACAATTGATGGAAAATTAATCGGTAATGCCGCAGGTATATTACGACTTTCATCACCTGGCGGATCAGTATCAAGACTTATTTTCAATATGAAAAATTAATTCAATTATCATTTCTTATAACTGTGATTTCATCAAAAAAGGAGAAAAATGTAATGAAAAAGGGATTTTTGATATTTCTGTTATCATTATTCGTATTGAGTGATTATTGTCAGATATATGCAGATGAATTATTTACTGATGATAACAAACCGAAAATTAAAGTTACCGGTGATGGTAGTATAATGTTTGGGCAGCTTGTTTCAGGATATGCCTTTGGTAAATATGGATCACATGGTTTAAAAAAACATTGGTTAAACCATTATTCAGGAAGAATAAATGCCATATCTGAACCAACAGACTGGTTCAAGACTGTAATTAGTCTTGAAATTCTTAGTGCCTGGCCAATATTACGCGAAACAACAATAATGAAAGATATCTTTAAAATTCAATTTCGTGCTAACCTGCCTCAAGCTGTAGGTATTTTTGATTTTGATCTTAATGCAGTTTCTCTGATGGTTGAAGCTGGTATTATGGAGTATGCATTCAATGAAGAAGTTAAAAATCTCGGTAATTACATGTATCGAAGTTATGCATACCCACTTAATCTCACCACAAATCTGGATTATATATATTCGAATCTCATGGGAATACGAACCAAGGTCGGGCTTTTAGAAGACAATTTAAATTTTGAGGTGATCTTTAACAGTAATACGTATCGAGCTCCTTATTTTGATATGAATCTTGGTTTTTTTGCTTCATTTACTTCTCCTAATAAATTTATAGATGCAGGATTAGGTATTTGTTTCGATCGACTAATTGCAATTAATGATACACTAACAGATGCTATCAACCAGAGAACGATTCTTGGAGATTCTACATTGTCATTCAGAGCAACTAAATTAGATGCTCGTGTTACATTTGATCCAAAAGTTTTATTTCCTGACATTTCAGTTTTCGGGCCAAACGATCTAAAATTTTATGCTGAAGCTGCTATACTTGGATTTGAAGATCCGGATTATTTTCCAAAAGATACTGCTAATCCTAGTATTTATGATTCTTTGTATCCAGAACCCTCTATTTTTCATCGTATTCCGATTTTATTGGGTATAAATATACCTACATTCAAATTACTTGACCTTCTTTCCGTTGAATTTGAGTACTGTAAATATCCTTACCCTTTTGACTGGTGGGGTGTTACCGGGTCATTCCCTTCTCCCAAACCAAGTGCCCCTACAGATAGCACCTGGGTAAATAATTACAAAAATAAAGACAATCTGAAATGGACTGCATATGCTAAAAAATCTATAAGTAATTTCGATATCATAGCTATATTTTCAAACGATCACGTTCTTTATTCCACTCACAGTGCAGAATCTCAATTTAATCAGGAACAATCCTTGAGGAAAAAAGGGGATTGGCAGTGGCATGTTAAATTGCAGTATCGCCTATAACTGCCAGAAACCAATCTGACTATTCATAAAAGACGGATATAATTATATCCGTCTTTTTTTCTTTTCAAAACCATTCAGGCTATTTCTTATCAGACCCCAAATTATCAATCTTTGCTCTGCTATTCTCTAAACTGCTCCCCCATCCATTTCTATAAGGTTTATTTTGAATTACGTACTTTTTCAGATTAACGTTGTTTACGATATGTATTTAATTAATAAAAACTCCAAAAGTTTTTAACACTTAAAATCAGATATTATCCTGATATAATTTTATATCACTTAATCAAATTTTATCAATAATTTAAACTTTTCGAAATAAATTTATTGTTTATATTTGTATATAGTAAAAATTTGTAGTATAAGATTTTATTATTCCATGTTTAAATATTTAACTTCTACTTACTGAAAAACAAGTTAGTATTTTATTCTTTCAGTTTGTTCATGGTAATCTTAACTACACATTACTTATTTTTGTTCTATTATGTTCGTCTTTGTTTAATCGGATAATTTAAGAAATCAGATCTGATGAATCTATACTATATAGGAGGAATGATGAAACGTTTACTAACTCTGGCTCTCTGTGGAATTGTTTTTTTGGGCGGCTGTGGCAGGAAAAAAGATTCTGGAAAACTGCTGATCGGTTTTTCTATTGCAGACCTTAAAGAAGAACGTTGGCAACGTGACCGTGAAATGTTTGAAGAAGAAGCTAATAAACTGGGTGCCGAAGTAATCGTTCAGGATGCATCAGGCGACCCTAATACCCAGATTCAACAGTGTGAAAATATGCTTGTGCGCGGAGCAAAAGTCCTGGTTGTAGTACCCAAAAATGCTGATGCTGCTGCTCCTATTGTTGAAAAAGCACACAGAAAAGGATGCAAAGTTCTTTGCTACGACCGTGTAATATCAAATGCAGAACCGGATCTTTATGTCTCTTTCGACAATGTCAGAGTCGGTGAGATTCAAGCCCAGGAAATCATTAAACTCGTACCTGAAGGTAAATATCTTCAGCTCAAGGGCGATCCCGGAGATAAAAATGCACTGATGGTTGCAGAGGGACATGATAATGTATTACAACCTGCTATTGATGATGGTAAAATTGAAATTGTTCTCAGTCAGTTCTGTGATAAATGGCTTGGCAGTGAAGCAAAAAGGATAACTGAAGACGCACTTACAAGATATGAAATTGACGCAATTGTGGCATCAAACGATGGTACTGCTGCCGGAGCTATCGCCGCACTTGAAGCCAAAGGCCTTGCTGGTAAAATTCCTATTTCAGGTCAGGATGCAGATCTTTTGAATTGCCAATACATCGTTCAGGGGAAACAGGCTGTTTCTGTTTATAAACCAATCAAAGAACTCGCTATATTCTGTGCCAAAGCTGCAGTAGCACTCGCAAAAGATGAGGAAATAGAGGGTGTCAATTCAAAAGTAAATAACGGTTTAATCGAAGTACCTACTGTTTTTCTTGATCCCGTTCCTGTAACAAAAGACAATATTGATCAGACCGTTATAGCTGATGGATTTCATTCCAGAGATAAACTCTACAGTGATAAATAAGCCGGTTTACCCTCTGCTGTCTCAGAAAACAACTTCTTTTGGGACAGCAGATATTTACTGATCTACTCTTTGATTTTCATGCCATGCAATATAGATCGGCTCTTATAAAAAAAAGGAACAATGATATTATGGCTTTACTTTCTATTAAAAATCTAACCATTGAATTTCCGGGTGTACGAGCACTTGATAATGTATCGGTAGATTTTCACAAAGGAGAAATACACGCTCTTTTAGGTGAGAATGGCGCTGGAAAATCTACCCTCATTAAAGTTATCGCCGGTGTTTGGCCCTGCAGTCTTTATAGCGGCAAAATGCTGATGGACGATATGGAGGTAAAGTTCCATTGCGTTAAAGACAGTTCTGATTCTTCCATTCAGGTTATATATCAGGAAATGTCCCTGGCAAACAATCTTACAGTTGCACAAAATATCTTTCTCGGCCATGAAACACGTTCCCATGGGCTGCTTGATACAGTAACCATGTACAAGAAATCCCGGGAAGTACTGAAAATGCTGGGTTCTTCAATTCGTCCAGACACATTGGTTTCTGATCTGACAATTGGCGAACAACAAATGGTCGAAATTGCCAAAGCTCTCTCAAGAAAAGCCCGGCTGCTTATTTTTGATGAACCAACAGCAGCATTGCCTGAAGACGATGTCGAAAGGCTTTTCGCTCTCATTCGATCCCTGAAAGAAAAAGGTATCGGTATTATCTATATTTCACACAAACTTAACGAAATAAGGGAACTTGCAGATAAAGCTACTGTTCTGAGAAACGGATGCTTTATCAGCCAGTATACACGCAACAATTTTGATATGAATACCATTGTACGGGATATGATAGGCAGAAATCTCGACAAGGTATTTCCGGAACAGAAACCTTTTTCAGATCGAGTGCTGTTAAAAATTGACAATCTCTCTCTTGTCAGCAACCATAAGAACATTATCAACAATTTGTCACTTGAATGCAGAAAGGGTGAAGTTCTTGGTATTGCCGGTCTTCTCGGATCAGGAAGAACAGCACTTTTCAGTCTCATTTACGGTGTTTTCGGAGGCGAATTCAACGGTAAAATCTCTTTCGATGACAAAGAATACTTTCCGGAAAATCCGGCAAAAGCAATAGAAAAAGGTATTGTTCTTGTAACAGAAGACCGGAAAAAATACGGTCTCGTTACAACCGGTAATGTCAAAGAAAACATGATTATTTCCTCTTTGGAACAATTTACTCATAACGGAGTAATCAACGAACCACAGTCTGTCAGAGAATGCAAACTGTATGTCGATAGATTAAGAATCAAAACCCCTTCACTCTCTTTTCCGGTAAACAATTTATCCGGTGGAAACCAGCAGAAAGTAATTCTCTCCCGTTTCCTCATGGTTAAACCAAAACTTATTCTACTCGATGATCCTACCAGAGGTGTTGATGTAGGAGCCAAACAGGAAATATATGCTCTTATTCATCAATTAGCATCCGAAGGTATAGGTATTATTTTTGTCTCATCCGAACTGCCTGAAGTAATCGGTGTTTCTCACCGTATACTAGTAATTCAGGACAGCGAAATAAAAGGTGAATTTAATCATGGTACTACTTCAGAAGAAGAAGTACTCGGTATTGCAGCAGGAGTTACTGCGTAACTTTAAATCTGATATATATAATCAGTATCATCTATAAAAGGATTTTGGTATAATGAAAACATATTTAAGTGAACTATGGGAGGCTACCAATAAAAGGGTATTGTTCATGATTTTTCTTCTGGTTTTAATACTGGGAGTTTTTGATATCCTTTCGGGCGGGTATGTGCTTCGTGCAGAAAATCTGGCTAATCTTTTTCGTCAGGTTACAGTTGTTGCAATGTTAGCCGTTGGTATGACTCTGATAATTGTTTTAGGACATATCGACCTTTCTGTAGGATCTGCTCTGGGAATGTTTGGTGCCCTTACAGCTTCTCTTATCGCACATATGGATGTAAATCCCATCCTTGCAGTAATAATCATACTGGCACTTGGTTTTGCCGTAGGGTGTCTTCATGGTGCACTTGTACATTATTTGAATATACCTGCTTTTGTTGTTACATTAGGCGGGCTTATTGCATACCGTGGCGTTACACAGTATGTTGCCCGTCAATCAATTCCGTTACGTATCGACTGGATCAAATCCATAGCACAGGATTTTACACCGGATTACTTAAGCTTTTCCTTGCTCGCGCTTGTCATAGCAGCTCCGGTAGCCTTTACCTCAATAAGCCGTATTCGTCTTAAAAAGGCAAATTTACCTCTGGAAAAGCCACTATGGATCGACACCCTTAATCTGATAGTTTTTGCTCTGGCATCAATTATCATTGTCTTGACACTTACCAGTGGAGACGGCATTCCGATTCAGGCTTTAATTCTTCTTATTGTTGCTGTTATTGTTGGAGCTATTGCAAAACATACTCCTTTTGGCCAGTATGTATATGCAATCGGAGGTAATAAACAGGCAGCTCACTACAGTGGAATCTCAATTGCACGTAATACCATTCTTGTTTTTGGACTAATGACAATGCTTGCTGCAGCCTGCGGAATCATTACCATTTCCGAACTCAGTTCTGCAGCCCCCGACATCGGAGATCTCAAAGAACTGGATGCAATAGCATCATGTGTTATAGGAGGTGCAAGCCTTGCTGGTGGAAGCGGTGCTGTAGGAATGTCTGTTTTAGGAGCATTTATTATAACTACAATAAGAAATGGCATGTCCATGATCGGAATTGTAGCACAAACACAAAAAATTATTCTCGGTACAGTTCTGGTTCTTGCAGTCGCGCTGGATCAGTGGTCACGAAGAAAAAAAAGCTGATAACTATTTCACTTATATCCTATTACACCAGTACTTTTGTACTTAAGCCTCAAATGACCCCTGTTTGAGGCTTTTTTTTCTTTCGTTATCATACTCAAAACCAGATCAAACAGATAATATTATAGTCCCGGAAACAGCACTGGCAATTATGCTTAACAGAGCAGGAAAAGATCCATACACTTTTTTTTATTGAAGTACCCAACGTAAAAATGTGTTTCCTTTACGGTCTGATTCAAAGTCCCGTTCCAGAATTTCCCGTTTCTCTGGTATAATAATCAAATCTTTACGTTTTTGATAATGTTGCCGGTTAAAAATAAAGCGGTTTTGATATTTTCCCTCTTTGTTAAAAACTATTATTTCTGCCCATTTATCCAGATCAACCCGTACAAAGACTTCAAAATTGTTTGTAACCTCAACGACCCTGGCACACATGATTA
>DASRQG010000089.1:0-10884 GCA_035645995.1 Mariniphaga sp.
TCCCAGTCATTCTCCACCATTGGTGGCAAAACCATTTGTTGGTGCGGATAATTTTCGAAGTAGTTTTCAGGTGCCACAAAAGGCACATGAGGCCGTACTAAACCCACTGCCAGAAAGAATGGTTTATCTTTGTGCTGTCGTAGTAGTTTGACAGCTTGATCTGCGGTCTTACCATCAGAATGAACAAGGTCATCACCTACTGCTTTTACAATAGTCATAACATTACCCCCCTTTCTTGGAAGAGTTCCATACGGGTTATTCTGCACCAATTCTGCTTCACCTTCCGCTTTCCATTCCGGCCCCTGGCTATTATACCTTTCAGTCCATGAAGCTTCATCATCAGTACCATTTGATCCTCTTTCTATATCACCCGGGACACCCATATGATAAATTTTACTGACACGTGCGGTATGATAATTATTGTTTCGAAACAATTCTGCCCATGACATCCTATCTGTACCAACCTTATCTCTCCCGCTAACATACCCATAGGTTTCTGTTGCACTGGGATAATATCCAAACATTAAAGAAGCACGGGAAGGCCCACAAACGGGAAATTGACAATATGCACGTGTATAGACCATGCCCTGCGAGGCTAACTGATCAATATTGGGAGTCTGACATAATGTATTTTCATAACACGATAATGCGGTTGTGGTAAGATCATCAGAAATAATGAATAATACATTCATTTTCTTGTCATTGGATTTTCCTTTTGAAGGTAAACTACTAACAGTTAAAAGGAACAGGAAACCAACTGTACCTATTAATTTTTGACAGTTCATATAATTCATAATCAATAAATATCATTTTACCAGGTTATAATCAGTAAGAGCACGTAAGGTAGTAACCGGGATGATAAAAAACAACTATCATCCCGGTTTATATAGAATTTACCACCCCGGATTTTGTTCCAGATTGGGATTAAGCGTTAATTCATTAATAGGTATGGGACTTAAAAAATCTCTGTCTTCATCGAATCCATATCCATTGGGTAAAGCATTCCTATAACGATCAATGTACCTGTTCTCATCAACCAGAATTCCACTAATTTGATCCTCAATACCCGGGAAGGATTGTCCTAAAATAAACTTTGCACCTTTAGGTCTTTGCCCTTTAATCAGGTCGGCAGCAGCCCATCGCATCAAGTCATCGAAACGGAAACCTTCAAAAGCCATTTCCACCCGCCTTTCTCTTCTAATTTCATTAATCAATGGATCCAAATCAGGAAACTCCCAATTACTGTCTACATACCCTACTTCAAGGTTCAGTGGAGGCATACCTACTCTTTCACGAATTAAATTTATAGAATTATTTAGATCTTCCTGGGTAATTGTTCCGAGCTCAGCCTTTGCTTCGGCAAAATTCAATAAGGCTTCGGCATATCGAAATACCATTCCATCCACATCACCATAAAGATCGGTAGATGAACCCGTATTTTGATTGGGATCGGTAGTTGAACCTTTACGAATCATATAGCCGGTAGTCGACATATCTGTACCACCTTTTTGCAATGCAGGTTCCTGAAAAATTAAGGGAGGATCCAAAGCGATTTGAACCATACCGGGAATCCACATTGACTGACGCAAGCGAGGGTCCCGGTTCTGCACAACCTGTGTAAGTGTTGCATCACCAGTATAGTTGTTGCTCAATGATATAGGTAGGCCATCAGTTGCAAGATAGGAATCAACCATTGATTTAGTGATACCGGTTGAGTTACCTCTGGTACCATTCAAATAAGTCCAGGTCCAGGTTCCAAGCTGCAGTGCCGGATCAACAACCTCAACCATAATGGCTTCTTCAACTCCCATTAAATCATCACTGCTGAATAACTGAAAATAATCAACTTCAGGATTCCCCGTTGAATATAATGAAAACTCACCTTCATTAATTAATGTTTGAGCTGCTTCAACCGCCAGTTCAAGATATTTTTGACCATTTGAACCTTCAACTCCAAACACTGTCCCTGCATGATATTTTTCCCAGGTTCCTTCATAAAGACCTACCCTTGATTTAAATAAAAGGGCAGCTTCTCTGCTAACTCTGTTTTGTCCAACTTCATTAACACTTTGCAATAATTCAATAGCTGTATTTAAATCGTCAATGATATGGTCAACGATTAAATTTCGAGTTTCTCTGGGGGCATATAATTCTTCAGAATCAATATTGAGAACTTTATCATACCATGGAAGATCACCAAATTGTTTTACTAAATTAAAATACAAATACGCCCTGAAAAAGTACCCTTCCCCTTTATAATGGTTTAATGTGGAGGGAATTCCTTCAGTTACATTATCAATGTTTTCGAGGAAATAATTTATTTGTCTTACCCCGGTCCAATTCCATCCTCCACCTGTAGAAGGAACAGACCGTGTACCATTTAAGGTATTGTTGGGTGCTACAGGCTGAAGATTATCACTGTTATTGTCCAGTTGGTGATAATTTACATTACCCCTTAGATTTGTATAAAAACGATTCAGATATAGCTCAAGATCAGTAGCAGAAGTCCAATAAGTTTTTTCCGTAATTTCATCCAGCGGTGCCTTATCCAGAACTTCAAGGCAGGATGTAAATAATGTGACAGATATAAATAATACCAATAACTTTTTCATATCAACTTATAATAAATAGGTTCATCAAAATGTAATATTTAACCCAAAACCATAAACTCTGGCTAATGGATAAGCTCTCCCTTCACCAATCCTTGATCCGGATGCATCGCGCGCATATACCAGCTCGGGATCAAAATTTTCCCATAGATTGGTAAAAGTCAGAAGATTTTCTCCATTAAAATAGATACGGGCTCGTTTGATGGCATTAACCTGATTCATCAGACTTTGAGGAATATTAAAACCAATACTTAAGCTTTTGAGCCTGATAAATGCGGAGGACTGCAGGTATCTGGTTGATGGATGCCTGTCTTTTGCGAATCCACTTGAACCACCCGATTCTAATGGTAAAGGCAAATAAGCAGAAGGATTATCTGTCCTCCAGTAATCAAGAACCGGCTCTGTAATATTTGAATGTCCCCTGCTATTCCATCCCCAGAATAAGGTTGCATAATCATCGGGCCAATAATCTCTTTTGCCAATCCCTTGCCACAACATTGTGAAGTCGAAGTTCTTAAAAGTAAATCCTCCATTAATTGAATATCTGTAACGCGGTTCACTGTTACCAATAATTTTTTGATCACCCGGGTTATCTTTTGTGTTATCACCTACATTTACCTTATCATCGTTATTCAAATCCTTATATTTTACATTTCCGGGTTGCCAACCTGTACCGAAATAAGATAAATCGACTTCAGACAAATAACTTTGGACATCTTCTTCCGATTGAAACAGCTCATCAACGTCAAAGCCCCATATTTCTCCAATTTTCTGGCCTACATACCAATTATTCAATACTTTGTTCGGATTGTGATAAGCTGTTATTTCAGAGACATTATCGGAAAGCATAAAGTTGACAAAATAGCTGAATTCACTCAATCTGTCACGCCACCCAAGCGTCAACTCCCATCCATTTGTTCTTAGAGAGGCACTGTTCATTTGTGGAGGATTTGTTCCTAAAACAGCAGGTAAAGCTCCTGAGGGACCGAACATGTTTTCAGTATGTCGTTCATAGATATCAAAAGTTGCAGACATTCTGCTCCCCAGGAAAGTCATATCAGCACCTAAATTCTTAGTAACAGATGTTTCCCATGTAATATCAGGGCTTACAATTGCCGGCATACCAGAATAATTTGGTCGGATTCCATCTACAATCCAGGATAGTCGTGTATTTATTGGAATGTTTGATAAATATAGATAACTGCTCACATTTTGATTTCCTAACTTACCGTAGGAGGCACGTAATTTTAGAGTATTTATAATATCACTTAAACCAGATTCCCAAAAGTTCTCCCTATGAATATTATACCCTACTGAAGCAGAAGGGAAAAAACCAAATCGATCTCCTTCCTCAAATTTTGAAGAACCATCATACCGTCCGTTGAATTCAAACAGGTATTTTTCCATATAGTTATAACTCAAGCGCCCAAAAGCACCTAATGTTCCCCAAGTAGTAATGGGATTATTTGGTCCAATTACATCACCAATTGCTATATTCAGAGAGTTGAGGTTATCAGAAATAACTGTCTGCCTGGCCACTTCCAACTGAAAATAATCATTTTCTTCCTGTTGATAACCCACTACAAGATCAAAGTTATGCTTTTCAAAAAATATATTTCTATAATTGGCATACACATTATAGGATGTATAGTCTGTTTTGCGCACATCTTTAAGTATCTGATTATTGTTGGCCTGATAGGTGATTGACGGCTTGCCATCGGGCCCTAACAAAGACCACCGTTTGTAGTTTAATGTCCGGTCATAAAAATTTTTCTTAAATGAATAATCCCCTTTTATTGTAAGATTTTTAGTTATATCCAATTCAACTTTAAAAGTTGAAACCAGATTATTGTCATTATAGGCATTAAACCCATTATTTTCGAGCCATCCGGGAAGCAATGCCAATTGTTCAGGTACGATTACAGTGCCCTGATCATCAGTAACAGCAGGAGTTTTCCAGGGAGCCAGGATTGAAAATCTCATTGCATCATGAAACAACCTGCCTCGGCTGGCACCTTCAAGTGTTGCGGGGAAGCTGTTGTTTTCCTGGTAGAAACGCGTATTGTTGGATATTCTAAGCCAATCTGTAATATTGGCACTTACATAGCTATCCAAATTATACCGTTTGAAATACTCATTTTTATCACCAAAATTGAGTGCCCCATCATCATCAAAAAAACTTCCGGAGACATGAAAAGTTAGATTTTCACTACCACCACTCGCACTAATGTCATGTTTTTGAGCAAATTCAACATCTTTATAAATAATGTTCCACCAGTCGGAATTGGCGTACCCCGAAAACCAACCATCAGAAGTACCGGATTCGATACCCAGCCATTGATTTGGATTGTTTGGGTGGGGTTCAGTTTGATTTTCTATGCGTCCTTCATAGAAATCAATTATTTTTTGCATCTGCTCCTCATTAATAGCAGTTTGTCCGCTATAGTTCATGCTTGCATCATTCAATACCTCAGCGTACTTGACTGAGTTTACGAACTCAGGAACATAAATTCTTTTACGGAACCTGAAGTTATTCGTATAACTTATTTCAAAGAGTTTATTGGCAGTCCCTTTTTTCGTTTCAATTAATATAACACCAAAAGCTGCCTGTGCACCATAGATCGCTGTTGAAGCGGCATCCTTCAAAACTGAGATATTCTGAATATCAAGTGGGTTTAAAGCCGATAATTCAGCCTCAGTAGCTCTAACCCCATTAATTAAGATATAAGGACTGGAGTTTGATAAAGAACCAATGCCTCTAATGTTAATACTCATGGAAGCATCAGAGGCACCACCTGTCGTATTCACATCAATATTCAGATTAGGGGCTAATCCTTGAAATGCCTGTGTTGCACTGTTTACAGCCCTCATCTCAATTTCCTCTGAATTTATTTCTGAAACCGAACCGGTTAAATTGGTTTTCTTTTGTACTCCATACCCTATGGCTACTACCTCATCTAAACCAATTGTCTCCTCCTCCATGACAATATTAATGATTGTTCTGCCTTGAATATTGAGTTCCTGTGTTTGCATTCCCACAAAAGAAAATTGCAGCACTTCGGCTTCTGAAGGTAGCGTCATTGAGTAGGCACCATCATTATCAGTGACAGTACCGGTAGTTGAACCTTTAACAACCACTGTAACACCCGGCAGTGGTTGCCCATTAGCATCAGTAACTGTTCCTGAAACTGCACGCTGTTGACCAAATGTACCCATTGATACAAAAGCCAAAAAGAGCAACAATAACAAATGCTTCGTCACTCTTTTCATTCCATAGATAGTTCTTTTCATTGAAAAATAATTTTTATTGGATAATTAATTTAAAAACATACTTAATATGTAGTTATATACTATATATGAAGACACGTCCCTGCTGTTCAATTTACAACTTTTTAATAAAATATTAAAAGCTATTATTGAATAAAATGATGCAGTTAATCTATAATTGCATCTCAATTACAATGTGATCAACAAACGGAATAAACAACTAATTGCCAGATGTTTATTTTATGGCTGATACAACATGAGATGATCAATTTCTTCTGAAATTTCCTGATCTGAGACAGCTTGAATCAGATATCGGTGTGAGCCTTCTAAATCTGGTTTCCACATATTACTTCCATCATTCTTGTCGATAATTATCTGACCTGGTTCAGACAATTCCCAATAGGAGGACAAACTTCCACCTTCCCTACCACGAACAGCAAACAAGGTAGCCACCTGATCCCAACTTTTATGTGGTATGTGGCCAAATAATTCATATGCTTTTTTCACCGGACTTGAATCCGGTAATTGAGGGATACCACTTCCTGTATCCATATTTCCAATCTCCCACCCGCTAAATATAATTTCAACAGGCCAATTGGTAATTGCTTCTATTGATGCTTCAGTATCCCACCTAATATTTGCTTCCCTGCCTGAAGGAAACATACCTCCCATACATACCCAGGTAATAACTTTCTCCGCAACCAAATCTATTCCGGAAAGACTACTATGATTATCTGGCTCACTATTAAGAAGGTCACGTATATTTGTGAGATATCCGACAGTTAGAATAACTACGCTGCTATCAGGCTGCGAAGAAAGTATTTTACGGTATTGATCTACAGCATCGGGAGCATCTTTCGAACTCATTAATGTTCCGGGAAAACTCTTCGCTACCTGTTCCGCATATTTTGATGCTCTGTTGACACCGGGTCTTTTAAGTTGTCCAAGCGGAATATTTTGACGATTAAAATATGTATTTATTCTGTCAGCACATAATAAACTCCAGGGGTTTTCGGCACAAACCATAACACCCTGAATTTTTATTTCGTTATTATCGGCAAGGGCATGAAGCATTGCCAGAGCACCTACATCATCAACATCTGATTCCATATCAGTGTCGAATATCATTGAAAGAGGTACATTTTCAACCGGTTGAGGCTGACATGCCATACAAGCGACTACTAATATTATTAGATACAAAGAAAGTTTAGGCATTCTGTGCTATTTAGTTTGATTATTCATTCTTGATTTTAATTTATAGCTAATTTAAACCGAATAACACCTTATGACGGTACTATCCCTCCATGATTCGTAATTAAAGTTTTCAGTTCATCAATTGGCACATTTAACGGGGTGGTATTCTTTTTAGAGGCGAGGACTGCTGCCGCTGCTGCTATCTGCCCCATTGCCATACAAGATGCCTGAACCCTTAAGGCAGAATTTGCCAGCCTGTCGCTACTGATACACCGTCCGGCAACAATAAAGTTTCTGCTTCCTTTAGGTATAAGTGCCCTTAAGGGGATGGTAGGTACAACACCTTGCTCCAGATGTTTTGGAACAATACCTTTAGGGTCATGAAGATCAATAGGATAAAAAGAATATGCAAGTGAATCATCAAATACAGTTCCGGTAATATAATCCTTGTGCGTTACCTGATATTCTCCATCAATTCTGAATGTTTCTCTTACACCGGTCTCTGTTTGCAGGCTTACCAGGTGAATATTCTCTAACCCTGAAAATTGTCTTAAAAACCTTATCAATCTTAAGATCGAAGCTCTACCTCTGATATTAGTTTGGGTATGTGTTTCTGAAGTCGTAGAATCTGCTTTCAGAACATGCTGAGCATTATCTCCTTGTGACCTTAAAATTCCACCAATATTTCCTCTTGCATCAGCATATAAAAGCGTGCCTTTATCTACCTCTTTTTTAAAACTTTCCTGAATTGTTTTCAGATCGAGAGAATCAATATCGTAACCATCAATTTTAAACATTTGAGTGCCGGGTTGATTATCCTCTTCTCTCAGAACATTAAGTCCTGCCAGAGCAGTCAGATAAGCATTCCCGGTACAATCTATAGCCTGGTCACAAATAATCCTGGTATTGGTTCCTTTTCCTATAGTTTCTACTTCCCATTTATTGTTTTGAAATGTGGCTTTTACCGGAGTTTCATAATACCGTAACTTCACACCAGCTTCAATGCATTTTTCTTCGGCCAGAAGTACGTATATATTAGGATTAATTCGAATCTGATGTCTCCAGTGTTGCCGCCCGGTCGGAACTGTAAAGTCAGGTAATTTACCATTATCCAGCAAAACTGTATCCATTATCAACTCCCAACCTATGCCTCTGATTATTTGCTTACCCCAGGCATGAAATAAACCGGGAAATGCGACTCCAGCTGTTGTCATGGTACCTCCCAGCTGAGAACCGTTTTCAACAAGTATTGTTGAACTTCCTGCTCTTGCAGCTTGAATTGCAGCAATAACTCCTGCTGTCCCACCTCCTACTACCAATACATCCGTATTCACCTCTTTCTTCGTGGCAGCAACGTCCTCAACTTTGGAATCATATTTATGGATGGGATTTAAACCCAGCAATGATAATCCGCCAATAGCCTGTATTGCTTTTCTACGTTTCATTTTTTCCATCTCATCCTCCTTTAAAAACAAAAGTAACAATTGTTTGGATATCTCAATAGCCCGGATTTTGATCCGTTGCAGGATCTAATGAAGCATTATAATCAAGTTCTGAAATTGGTATTGGCCATAAATAAGCTTTTTCAGCTATAGTAATCCCTTTTGCAGGCTCAATCACTTCCTTTGTTTTTCCGGTACGTTTCAGGTCATACCATCGCTTGCCTTCAAAAATAAATTCATATGCCCTTTCCTGTAAAACCAAATCCTGAAATGATTGTGCATCATAATCGGCAATATTGAAATCAAACTCTGATGGAGCACTTGGATCCTGACCATAAGCACGACGATGTACCATATTTAATGCTTCAATGCCCTCAGGAGTAGGCCCGTTCGCTGCCAACGCAGAAGCCTCAGCATAAATCAGCAATACTTCAGCATAACGGTATATTGGCAAATCATTGCCTGCACCACGACTTTGTTCTACAGCATTTTGATCAATATACTTACTTGACACTATAGTATTAGCTCCTAAACCGAAATCAATTCTATCCCATAAACTCTTTCGAATATCATCATCGCTCCAATTTATATAAAAAGGATTGGTGGCATCGCTATAGTGCGCATAAGCACCACCAAAATTGAAATTGCCTGTACTTGGATGAGAAAGAACCCAAAGCATCCAGCTTCCCTGTCCCGCTTCTCTGGTATATTTCAGATAAAATATTTCCTCCGTTGACGTGACAAGTTCCGGACCAAATAAATTATACTGAAAGTCTTCTTTATCCTGTACCGGTACTAAGGAATATTTTCCCGATTGGATAACTTCATTTGCTTTATCCATAGCATCACTAAAATTACCCAGAGTTAAATGGACATCGGCTAACATGGTCTTTGCTGCATATAATGTTGGCTTTCCTATCAATGCCTGATTTTCAGGAAGGTTATTTTCAGCAAAAGTCAAATCGGAAATGATTAAATCATAAACTGCATCAACCGGACTTTTAGGCAAATCAAAATCCAACATATTTTCTTCGGTACGAAGAAGTATGCTCCCCCAGTTTCTAACAAGCTGGAAATATGCAAATGCACGAAGAAAACGAGCTTCTGCAATATATTTATCAATATCCTCCTGACTGATCGAAGTACCATTTGGTGCATTATCTATCACTAAATTTGCATTTCTGATGGCCAGATAAAAATCATTCCATCGTGATCCTGCATTATTAATATTTGCAGCATTAAACCCTTGCAAGTTGTTATAATCAGCTCTGCTTCCTCTCCCATATCCCCAGTCGGTGTGAGTATCCAAAATGACAACCTGCTCTACCATATTATTTGATCTGAGGGGTGTGTATATAGCATTTACAGCAGTTTCAACTTCTTCGGCTGTATTATAAAAAACTTCAACTGCTACAGTTTTGGGACGCTCCTCCAGTACATCTTCACATGAAGGAAATACAAGTACAAAAGCCATTAAAAAAGTGAATACTCTTATTCTTCTTAAATAATCACTTGTAATATTTTTATGTGTCGTTTTCATTTTATTTCGTTTTTAAGATTGTACCTACTGAAATTAAAATCTGGCACGTAAACCTAAAGTAAAAGATTTTGACATTGGATAGGTTTTATTATCAATACCGATACCCGAAGAGTTCACTTCCGGATCCCATCCTGAATATTTAGTTAAAGTCAACAGGTTTTGTCCACTTACATAAATCTGTAAATTTTTAAACATACTAAGATTCTGGAATGCTCCCGTAAAATTATAAGCGAGCTGAATATTTTTCAACCGTAAATAAGATCCATCCTCAATAAAACGATTAGAGAAATTAGCTGTTGTATTCCTGCTTATGATTGGATATTTTGCATTTGGATTTTCAGGAGTCCAGGAGTTGTAAAGTACATCCCTGATCATATTTAAACCTGAAACATAATCGTAGGCATAGGTTATTGAACTCAGATTAAAAATATCATTCCCATAGGTTCCCTGAAAAAAAATATTCAGGTCGAAATTCATAAAACTCATATTTGAATTCAGCCCATATACAAAATTCGGATTATAATTTCCAATATAAGTCTTATCGGCATTGGTAAGAACTCCATCGGGCTCCAGATCCTGATATACAATCTTACCATTTTCATCATATCCATCTTCCTTATAACCATAGAATTGCCCAATTGGGCGGCCTTCTCTAAGGATGCTTGAATTATCCTGCAGGGCAACTACATTAACAGATCCGGTAAGGATATCTTCACCACCATACAATTTTATGACTTTATTTCTGTTAAAAGAGATATTGGCGTTTATGTTCCACCTAAAATTTCTTTCAAGCAGATTTGCATCCAACCCCAACTCAAGACCTTTATTCTGC
>DASRQG010000090.1:0-7206 GCA_035645995.1 Mariniphaga sp.
ATGGCTTGAGAATAGTATGGACGTTGTGTTTCAGGTGGAGGGCCAATTTGATTGTTCAAGCCAAAACTCACTTTTGCTTCTACCGAAAACCTGAAAAAAGTAAAGTAATGATCCCAGCCTGCACCTACCTCGGCATAAAAACTTCCATTTTCTAATATAACCAAATCCTCTGAACTTGATCGGTTTATGTTGTACCGGAATGCAGGGCCAAAAATAACATAAGGCCTGTCGTTATTAATCCTGCGGGCTTTATACTTAATGAGTAGCGGAAAATCCAAAAAGGTTGATTTTATAGAGTAAAATTGTGTTGCTGCAGAAACTCCGGTCTGCACTACATCAACATTGTAGGTGAGCTGACGCTCTCCAAATGACAAACCTGGTTGAAAGCGTAACTCCATGTCCCTGTTCATCCGTACACTTGAAATTATACCTACCGTAAACCCCGGAATTAATCCTGCAACATCAGCCCTTACTTTGGAAGAACCTTCTATAACTTTTTCATTTGGAAAAAAATCACCTGGTACAGTTTCAATATAATCCGGGTTATCCTTTAATTCATGATAATGTGCAACCCCAAAATCCAGTGTATTCAATCCAAGAGTAAAACCAAAATGAATCAATTTATCATCGAAAGTGGTCAGATTATTAACCCGCTGCTTCTGGGCAAAAACAGTGAATCCTATTATCACAAACATACAAACTGATATAATTCTTTTCACCTGCATTGAATCAATAGTGTTCACATCTCAAACAAATAAATTAACTATTTATTGTATTAGAACACAATTTTCTCTTTTTGTGCTTTATAAATAGTAGCAATCCCACCGGTTAACGGTTTAAAGGTACAATTCTTAAATCCTGTTTTAATAAGAATATCAACAAAATCTACCCCGTCGGGGAATTGCTGCACCGATTCAGGCAGGTAACTATACGCCCTGCTGTTCTTAGAAATTCTTCTTCCCAACCAGGGCAGCACCTTCTTAAAATAAAAGAAATATAAGCTGCTAAATATTTTATTTTTAGGACGGGAAAATTCAAGTACGATAAACTCTCCTCCGGGTTTTAGCACCCTGTGAATCTCTGTCAATCCTTGCTGTAAGTTTTCAAAATTGCGTACACCAAAACCTACAATAGAAGCATCAAATGAATGATCATCGAAAGGAAGTGCTTCAGAATCTGCTTTCACCAGCTCAATCATATGAGCCAACCCTTTCCGCTGAACTTTCTGTCTGCCTACCTTCAACATTCCTTCGGAAAGATCAATGCCTGTGATTTTTTGAGGGTTGAGCTTCGCAGCAGCAATTGCAAAATCAGCTGTACCAGTTGCCACATCCAAAATAGTACGTGGCCCCAATGGTTTTAGCATTCTTATTGCCTTTCGTCTCCAAAGCTTGTCGATGTTCACCGACAATAAATGATTTAACAAATCATATTTGGGCGAAATATGATCAAACATTTCCTCAACCTGTCCTTTTTTGCTCAGTGTTGATTCTTTATATGGAACTGCTGCCATATTCTACACTGCAGGTGTCATTTTATCAATAAACCCATACGATGTATCATCTATTCTAATTTCACCCTTTGTGATATGTCCTAATGTGAAGAATGGATACTTTTTATCAAACATAAAATCCACGAAATCATCTTCCTTACTTGGATCAACCTCCAATAAAATCCTTCCCATTGATTCTCCGAACAGGAAAGAGTCAATACGAGTTTCAGCATCAGTAGTAATATCAAAACCTAATCCACTCGGTATTGCCGACCTCAAAAGGGTAAAAAACAAGCCACCTTTTCCAACAGGACTCGCACTGCGAACAAGATTCAACGCGTGCAACTCCTTCAGTGCCATTTGAACCCTAAGTTCTTGATCTATCGAAAAAACAGGAAGTGGTGAATTGGCAATTCCATGATAAAATTCAAGATATTCGGAGGAACCGATATCTTCAACTGATCTCCCCATCAGGAAAATATTTCCTCCCTTTTCTTTAAAAGCATGGGTAACGATTTTATTCTTATCATCAACCATTCCTACCAGGCTAATAATGAGTGTTGGCATTACAGGACCATGCCCCGTAAAGTAATCAAACCTTATTTTTTTGTCAGATATTTTCAGATTGAATTTTCCTGCTGCATTTTCAAGCCCTGCCTTTGCTCCAGAGGCAATGTACTGGCCTTTAGGATCAGCATAATTAATATGATATAAAAAAGCACTAACAGCTATTGGCCTGACTCCGGCACATAACATTTTCCTGGCTGCTCTGGATATCAAAATCTCTGTTGCTTTCTGAGGATCGTTTTGCAGGTGATGATGAAAAGCGTGAGTGCTGATCGCCATACTGGTGCCTGCTTCATCAATGTCGAACAAACCAATCTCATCGCCATCTCCCTCACCTATAGTCTCAGGTGAAATACCCGCCTCTTTAAAATCGTTAAAATAATTAATACTTGATAAATTAGGATTAACCATCAACGAATATATCACATTACCAATATCTTTTGGTTCCGGAATGGATTCAATAGAGAATTCCTTTTCCTGTTGAATTGTATCTTTCATAAAATGGTATTCTAAAGATTAATGCAAAAACAAAGGTAATTAAGTAAAGGATTTATCCAAAAATTAGGTATTTTTTTTAATTTCGAATAAGCAAAAAAAATAGTATGATGCAAAAAACAGTTTTAATCACAGGTGCTACTTCAGGTATTGGAAAAGCAACCTCAATTCTTCTGGCAAAAAATGGTTTTAATTTGATTCTTACAGGCAGACGCCAGGACCGGCTTGTTGAGTTAAAACAACAACTTGAGGCTGAAACCCAGGCGCAAGTATTAACTTTAAATTTTGACATCCGAAACCAGGATGCTACAGAAAAAGCGATATCGAGTCTTCCCGACGAATGGCAAAAAATTGATATTTTAATAAACAATGCCGGTTTAGCCGTGGGTTTAAGCGGCATCAATGACGGAACAACAGATGACTGGGAGCGAATGATCGACACCAACGTGAAAGGATTGCTATATATCTCAAAAATCATTTCAGCTAAAATGATTGATGCTGGTGGAGGGCATATAGTAAACATTTCATCTATTGCAGGAAAGGAGACCTACCCCATGGGTAACGTTTATTGTGCCACTAAACATGCTGTTCAGGCAATTACAAAAGGCATGCGACTTGACTTTTTAAAGCATGGCATTAAGGTTACTGCAGTATGCCCCGGAGCTGTAAATACAGAATTCTCACTGGTCAGATTCAAAGGAGATGCCCAAAAAGCAGATAAGGTGTACGAAGGAATTACTCCGCTCTTTGCTGATGATATTGCCGAAACAATTCTTTTTGTGGTTACACGTCCGGCTCATGTGAATGTTGACGACATTCTAATTATGCCTACTGATCAGGCTTATTCAAGAGATTTTAACAGAAAGTAAAATCTTAGTAAAATAATTATTTCCCGCTTTTTAATTAAATATGGACATTTATTCCATTTCGCAACCTAACTTTGCATTTTTCAATTTTATATCATGCCAGAAGCAATTGTAATTACACCGGTAAAGGATTCTCCTTCCACAACTCAAAAAACCATTGAAGCAGTATGTAAATCGGAGTGCAGTATAGAATATCATGTCTATAACGATTTTAGTGGCGATGAAACAAAAAACCTGCTGAACCAATTAAGCAAGGTTTATAATTTCTCACTCGTCCATTTGGAGGATATTACAAATACTCCATCACCAAATTATAAACTAGTTCTAAAAATAGCACAGGCTATGGCTATTGAGAAACAATTGCCACTTGTAATTATTGAATCAGATGTTGTTATAACCCCTGATACTATCACTCAGCTTCTAAAAATAAACAATGAACATAAAAAGCCCGGTCTGATAGGGGCCATAACGGTCGATTCAAGTGGCAATTATAATTTCCCATATAATTTTGAAAAGATAAAAAACAACAAAACTATCATCACCAGCCACAGCTTAAGTTTTTGCTGTACCTTGTTAACCTTACCCTACCTGAAAACTTTCAGCTTTGAGGATTTGCCTTCAGAGAAAGATTGGTTTGATGTAACAATAAGCCGACAGGCCCGTAAGCTTGGTTTCAATAACTACCTGGCAAAAGGGGTTGAGGTATTGCATCTCCCTCATTCAAGCCGTCCATGGAAAAATTTAAAATACAGCAACCCTTTGTTGTACTACTTTAGAAAAATAACACAGAAACGAGATAGAATATAAATGCAGGAAATTAAAAGATACACTCATCTCAAAATCGCAGCTCATGCGACTTTATGGTTGGTGAGTATGTGTATCCATTTATTTCTGTTTTTTTATAATGAAGGAAACTTTTATATCAACCTGACGGTAATTTTTAAAGCTTTAATTTTAAATGCCGGATTTGCAATTGCTGTATACATCAACCTATACATTCTGATTCCCAAATTTCTGAAACAAAAAAATTACATCTTTTACATCTTCTGGTTAGTCCTATTGCTAACTTTCTCAAGTTTATTCATTCAATTTCTTCTCTTAATCCCCTTGCATGGTATTCTTGAACTGCCGACCCGACTTCATTCATTCGACTCCAATCTCCATGCGGCCTATTTTACAGCATCGCTGATATATGTAGCCTTTACTTCGTTCCTGAAATTTATAAACGACTGGCTAAAGTTGCAAGATCTGAATCTCAAAATTGCTAAAATTGAACAACAAAAACTCGAGGCTGAACTTACCACACTAAAGGGACAATTAAATCCCCACTTTCTGTTCAATTCTCTTAACAATATTTATTCGCTCGCACTGGTCAAATCAGATAAAGTACCTGAACTGATTCTTACTCTGGCCGACTTAATGCGTCATATCATCTATAATTCACGCGAAAATTATATTGATTTGTATAAAGAGATTGGATTTGTTGATAATTTTGTTGCAATGCAAAAAATAAGAGTTGCTATGCCGGCACGAATAAAATATACCATCCGCGGAACTGTCCCTGATGCCAGAATTGCACCGCTTATTTTTGAACCTTTTATCGACAACGCATTCAAACATGGAATGCCTGGAAATATTGAGAAGGATTTTATATCAATTCATTTTGATTTTACAATTCCCGACTGGCTTACCTTCAGCATTGAGAACTATTGTGAACCTGAACCCAACAAGCAACATCAAAATGGAGGTATAGGAATTTCAAACGTAAAAAAACGGTTACAGCTTTTGTATCATCCTGAAGAATACCAACTTCAAATAAATCATCAGGATAATAGTCATTTGGTTAATCTTCGATTAAAACTTAAGTAAAATGGAATTAAAAGCTCTGATTGTAGATGACGAACCGCTGGCTCAAAATATCATTGAGCAATACGCTCAAAAACTTCCCTCACTAAAAATAACCGGAAAATGTAATGATGCAATCTCGGCCCATCAATGGTTGAACAGTAACAAGGTAGATATTATTTTCCTCGACATTAACATGCCCAAACTTTCAGGCATTTCTTTCTTAAAAACCTTAAAAGAACCACCTCTCATCATCTTCACCACGGCATATTCGGAATATGCCCTTGAAGGATTCGAATTAAATGCAGTCGACTATCTGAAAAAGCCTTTTTCTTTTGAAAGATTTTGTACCGCTTTTTTCAAAGCAGAAGAACTATTACAGCTAAAAAAAACTGTTACAGGCAAGGAACAAGAAAATCAGAATGACAGATCTTTCATCTTTATCAAATCAAATAAAAAAACTTATAAAATTGAACTTACCGATATTTGTTATGTAGAAGGATTGGGTGATTACATTCAACTACATCTCCCAAATCAAAAATTAGTAACAAATCTGTCGATGAAACGTATTTTGGAAATACTACCCGACGATAAATTCTACCGGATTCACAAATCTTTCATCATTTCGTTGAATAAGATTGAATTAATTGAAGGGAATATGGTGGTTATTAATAAAAAAAGATTGCCAATTGGTAACAGTTACAGGCAACCTTTTATGGAATTAATAAGTAATTTCACCTGATTCTACTTTGAGTTATATGAATAACGGGCAGTTACAAAACGGTTTACAGATTGGTCATTTAAAATAAAGATATCATATTTTTCACCTCCCGGATAAACACGTATAACAATATGTCCGCTTTTCGATTTATAATGATTAACCATCGAATCCCCCAGATACTGCTCATTAATGGGGTGGAGAAAGTTAACAAACAAATCCCGTTCACCGGGATAAACATATGGACTCATGATCCGCCTTAACACTTCTTCACCCGGATGACGAATTGTCCAGTTTTGTCCGATCCATACTCTGGGTTGTAGTGTTCTTACATAAAATTCATTTTGTGAATTTCGGTTTCCATGATGATTTAAAGTCGCCACATCCACATTTCCTATTACCGGAGCAGCCAGAGATTCCATACTTTCAGTATCAGGGGACCCGGTGTGTCCTATTCCCGGAATATCTCCTCCTGTATAGAAATCAAATTGCCCGTACCTGATGCGAATTCCTGATGATAAGTCGTTCTCGGGAGGAAAATCTCCTTCCTTAAATTTTCTGATGGCTATGGTACTATCAGATACTGCAGCTATAACACCATTCGAAAAAAGATTTTTGACCGTATAATCGGAATAGGATTCTGAATCGTATTTTAAACCAAATTGGGAAAAGGATCCAACCTTAAATTTTTCGTATTTAAGTCCATTCACTTCTTCCTGATATTTTATAAACTTTCGGTATTCTACAAATTGAGCATAGCTGTTAGATTCCTTATCAATTCTGCGAAAATCTTCTCCGCTGTCAATTAATTTTCTTATAGGTATTAACGATCCTACTTCTGTAATTCCTGATAATGCATATCCTCCCTTATTATGTCTGGCAGCTTCTTTGGAAAAAGAGCCTATATGATCGTTGTGGTAGTGTGTTACCAGTACATAATCCAATTCAGCTTTATTTCCTTTGGGATGGTATTGATGAATATAATCGGCAATCCATTGAGCGGGAGTTTTTGAATTATCAGGCACAGCAGGAGCCAGCCTGGCGTCATCACGTCCTAAATCCCCTGCATCCACTAAAAGACTCGTACCATCAGGAGCGATGATAAAAGTAGAATTACCTTTCCCTGTACTGATAAAATGAATATCTAAAAATCCATTCTTCCAATCAGGCAATTGATTTTCCTGAGCAGTTATTGAAGAAATTAATGAAATTATTAAAACTAA
>DASRQG010000091.1:0-3244 GCA_035645995.1 Mariniphaga sp.
TAAGAGCTTGGCATACGGAAGTGCTCATTTTAGATGGCGATTTGCCCGTTTTTGCAGAGAGCAAATCAAAGGGCTGATTGAGAATGAAGAATTTAAAGAAACTTTTAAAAACGAGATTTTACCTGAACTTCCTTTTAAAGAAAAAACGGTTTTGGAGAGGGTTTTAGCAAATTAATTTATCATTTTTTTGTTAACATAAATTAATTATATTTGACTACTAATCAAATATAATTAACTGTGAGAAAATTTTATTACATTTTTGTACTTGCTTTTTCAAGCATTTTTTCTAATGCCCAAAACCCGGATGCTTTTATCATGACTTGGGTTCCTACTCCAGCATCTTCTTCTAATCCAACCGTAATCATTCCAGTAGTTGAAGATTCTTCTAATAATTATACTATTGATTTTGGAGATGGAACAGTTTTGACCAACCAAACAGGTACTGTTACTCATACTTATAATGATACTTTTGTGCAGCCCTATACCATCACTATGACAGGTACTTTTAAACATATTCGTTTTAAAGATACAGCTTATTTAACTAGTTCAAATCAAGTATTCAGTCATAATAACTGGTTGAGGAGCATAGATCAATGGGGGACGAATCAGTGGGGAAGTATGCAAGGTGCTTTTTATGATTGTAAATCATTGACAATAACAGCAACTGATATACCTGATTTAAGTCAAGTCACAAATATGAGTGAGATGTTTAAAGGAGTATCAGGTTACGTTCAAGGAACACCAATAGGGAGTCAAGATATGTCTAATTTAGTTAATTGGAATGTGTCTAATGTTACTAATATGGAAAGTATGTTTCAATCTTCTTACTTTAATCATTCAATCAACCAATGGGATGTGTCTAATGTGACTAATATGAGAAGTATGTTTGCTGAGAGTTCATTTAATCAATTATTAGATAATTGGGATGTATCGAATGTTACTGATATGTCATATATGTTTAATGCTACCTTATATAATCAACCATTAAATAATTGGGACGTCTCAAATGTTACTGATATGAGCAGTATGTTCAATTTCTCTTATGATTTTAATCAACCATTAGATAACTGGGATGTATCGAATGTAACTAATATGAAGGACATGTTTAATATCGCAGGTTTTAATCAAGATATAAGTAATTGGAATGTATCAAGTGTTACTGATATGAGTGGAATGTTCTCTAATTCCCCATTCAATCAACCTTTAAATAATTGGGATGTTTCTAATGTAACAGATATGTCATATATGTTTGCAGAGAGTTTATTCAATCAACCTATAGGTAATTGGGATGTGTCGAGTGTTACTAATTTGAATGGAATGTTCTCTAATTCTCCATTCAATCAGCCTATAGGAGACTGGGATGTATCTAATGTTCTTTTTATGTATGGAATGTTTCAACATACACCATTTAATCAACCTATAAATGATTGGGATGTATCGAATGTTATTGAGATGAGTATGATGTTTAATTATGCTTCTGCTTTCAATCAGCCTTTGAATAATTGGCAATTTAATAGTGAAGTGAATTTTCACACCTCAGAAGGGGACTGGACTGCTGGCTTTTTAAGTCATTCAGCAATGGATATTACAAATTATGATTCTCTTTTACTTCAATTTGCTGATTTACAATTGACTAATAAAACACTAGGAGCCTATGGTCTATCTTATTGTAATAGTGCAATCAGAGATTATCTCGACAATGAATCAAATTGGTGGATATTTGGAGATAGTTTATCTGAAAATTGTGAGAATAATATAGTGTATGGTAGTATTTCATTAAATGAAAACAGTGAGAATTGTGAGGGTAACATTGTTCCTATTGACGAATTTTTTATAAATGCCAATAATGGCACTCCTTATTATTCGACAATACCTAATAATGGGCAATATCAGTTGAATCTATCAGAAGGTACATATACTTTGAATTTATTAAATGTTCCTGATTATTTCACGGTAAATCCTGAAAGTTATACAGTAAATTATACGGGATTCGGAAATTATGAAGAATTTAATTTTTGCCTTACAGCCAACCAAACAATTCAAGATTTAAACATTGCTTTATTACCTGTAAGCGAAGCCCGTCCCGGTTTTGAAGCCCAATATCAGTTGGTTGTTCAAAATATAGGAACTCAAACGGTTACGGATGTTCAAGTAACTTTGAATTTTGATAATGCAATGCAAAGTTTTATAAGTGCCAGTCCTGTACCTACTTCAACAACAAATAATCAACTGTATTTTGAGATCACTTCTTTGCCTCCTTTTGGAAGTGCTGTTATTGATTTTACTATGCAGACTTTTACTCCCCCAACCGTAAATGGAGATGATATTCTGAATTTCACAGCAGCGGTTACACCTAATTCTGATGATTACACTCCAGAAGACAATACATTTGAATTGGCTCAGGTTGTGGTAAATTCTTTTGACCCGAATGACAAACAAGTCCTTCAAGGCGATAAAATCTATATTGATAATGTAGATAATTATTTGCATTACCTTATCCGTTTTCAGAATACGGGAACTGCAAGTGCCATAAATGTAAGAATAGAAGATGAGTTGCACGAAACGCTGGACTGGAACACCATTCAAATTATAAATACAAGTCATGATTATCGTGTTGAAATCACAGAAGGTAATCAAATTGAATTTATTTTTGATAATATTCATCTACCACATGAAACTGATGACGAGGCAGGGAGCAATGGTTTTATTGCCTATAAAATCAAGCCTGTTCAGGATTTGGAAGTCGGAGATTTTATAATTGGTAATGAAGCAAATATTTATTTTGATTTTAATGAGCCAATCATTACTAATACGACGTCAACGGAGATAGTAAACCCTACTTCGGGAATTGCGACTAACTTGACTGATTTTATTTTGGTTTATCCGAATCCGACAAGCGATGTTTTACATATCCAAACCAAAGGTAATATCGAACTTCAGGAAGTGAAAATCTACAATATGCAAGGAAGAGAGCTGTATGCTTCTCAGCAGCATTTGCAAACTGTCAATATTACGGATTTAAGTTCGGGAATTTATCTGCTGAACATAAAAACCAATGAAGGCACGATCAGCCAAAGGGTGATTAAGAAATAATATTTTGTAAGTGTAACGTCCTGAAAAACTGATACAGGATTAAACAAATAAAATTTTTTATTAAACAGTACAGATATTTTTATTTGTACTGTTTTTCTTTTTGTAAGATTTTGGTATTAATTCCTCTTGTTGGTGCATTTGCATCGGTGTT
>DASRQG010000092.1:0-3044 GCA_035645995.1 Mariniphaga sp.
ATTTCATTGGTTATTAATTAAACTCCAATAATTACAATTTCATTTCCCAACCTTTTTCATAATCACGAGCCCAAAGCTTTTGCGCTTTCCTGTCACCAACAATATGCCCATTTTTCGGATCAATTTCTAAAGAATGTCCCACACGTTGTGAAATGTTTCCCAATTGAACCAGCAATGTACTTTTATGTCCTGATTCAATGTCTGCTACCAGACTTTTACCATTCTGTATGTTATCGAACAGATTGCGGATATGTATTGAATCAAGGTGGCTGGATGGATTTGCAGCATCACGTGGATCGACTTTCTTTTGATCTTTTACTGATTTTATCACCTTGTTTTTTAAGTCGAAGACAGTATACTCGTTTCCA
This sequence comes from Mariniphaga sp., assembly GCA_035645995.1. Taxonomy (GTDB): domain Bacteria; phylum Bacteroidota; class Bacteroidia; order Bacteroidales; family Prolixibacteraceae; genus Mariniphaga. The sequence goes on from DASRQG010000092.1 coordinate 369, forward strand.
CCAGATATTAACATACTACCTTTTTCACCATAAAAAACTACACCTACAGAGCTACCTTCGATTGGTTTGCCATTACAGCTGCGTCCTTCCCAAGTCATACTGACACCTTCCTGGAAGTCGAGGTTTATGACTTGTGTATCGGGAGTTTCCCAATCGTCAGAATAGTGATAACGTCCACCGTTTGAACTTACTTTAACAGGATAATCCACTCCAAAGCCCCAGCGAAGAAGGTCAACCATATGAGTTCCATTATTTAATGCTTCACCTGTACCCCAATTCCAGAACCAGTGCCAGTTATAGTGTACGATATTGTCTCTAAACTCGGTACGAGGTGCAGGTCCTTGCCAAAGTTCCCAGTTCAGCCACGATGGCACAGCTGTTTGTTTGCCTTCGCCAATAGGGCCACGATTATTGGTATACCATCCTTTTCCAAAATAAGGCCTTCCGATAATTCCATTTTTAAGTTCCTGTATACCTTGAACTACATTAGGATACGAACGGCGTTGGTTACCCATTTGAATCGACTTGTTGTACCTTTTTACTGCATCTATTAAAATTTCACCTTCACGTGGGCTGTGACTACAAGGTTTTTCAAGATAAACGTTTTTCCCGGCTTGTAAAGCCAATAAAGCTGCTGGTGCATGCCAATGATCTGGCCCCGCAACCACAAGAATATCTACATCTTTACTTTCGAGCGATTTTCTGAAATCTTCCAGGCCTTCAGGTTTTGCATCCTGCACCTTCTGTACCCTGTTCATACATTTGGTTATTGCCCTGGAATCAACGTCACAAATATATTTTACTTCACAATTTTCCTGAAAAGCAAAATTTTGTGCCAAAGCGCTTCCTCTTGAGTTAACACCCATTACTGAGACACGAAGCATATCGTTTGCTCCCATTATCCTGCGGTAACTTGATGCACTGAATCCGGGAAGTATACCTCCAGCTACCATAGCTGCAGATATGCCTGCTGTCTTCTTGATAAAGTTTCTTCTGGAATTGAATTCGTTGTTCATTTTTTTTAATGTTTATTGTTAATGTAATTGTTTGAAATCGTTCTGAAAACGCTGATTGAATCGGAGGTAAAATTCAAGGTTTTCTTTGATTATTATATCTAATGGAATATGTTGTACTTTTTCAGGTTCAGTTTTATAGACGAAATAATTGAAAAAAGTCTGGATTGCCCTTTTCCCTTGTTGAATCGGATTTTGTGAAATAATAAAATCAATGCCGCCATCCCTTACATGCTGCACATTTTCCTCAACAAGATCATATCCGATAAGTCGTATATCAAGTTTGTTCGATTTATGAAACTCTGAAACAATAAATGCCTTAGAGTTTGAAATAAATGCACCTTTTACTTCAGGGTGAGTGCTGTAAAATTTACTTAACGAATTGAATATATTTTCTTTTGTAGTTGAATTTATGGTTAAGGTATGAATTTTTTTCTTTTCAGTAAGATGATTTGATTCATAATAACTTTTAAATCCATGCTCTATCTGCTGAATTGAAGCAGCATTTTCAAAACCTTTAACTAAATTTATAATAACAACTTCAGTTCTTTCAGGTAAAATTGAATTTAATAGTTTTCCGGCAATAAATGCACTGCTTCTAATATCAGGCCCTATGTAAGAAAAACCCTGTCCTCCGGGAAGGTCGGCATCAATAAAAATATATGGAATCGCGATTTGTTGAAGTTTCTGAACAAAAAGTTTACTTTCATGATAAAAGAGTGGAGCAACCACAACTGCATCGGGTGCAATGGATAATATTTTGTTAGCCTGTTCTACGAATGTTTGTTCTTTGTATAGGTCGTATAAAAATAGTTCAGTTACAATACCATAATCTTTAAATTGTTGAGATGCAATTTCAATTCCATTGATTGGCATTGACCAATAATGGCTGGAGGAAGATGCAGAAGGCACTAAAACACAAACCTGATATTGATGGCCAAGGGCAAGTGTTCTTGCTAACAGATTAGGGTTGAATTTCAATTCTTTGATGGCTTTTTCAACACGCGCTTTTTTTTCTGCCGATACTTTTCCTCTGTTGTGGATAACACGATCGATGGTCCCGGTGGAAACCCCTGCGTGACGGGCGACATCCTGTAATGTTATCTTTTTTACCATCTTTTAGTTTTTGTCGATTTTCAATCAGTTTTATCCATCTTGTAAAATGAGCGTGTTGCCTGTACCTTAAAAGAAGATGAATTTTTATCTGGTAAGTATCACACAACCATAATAAACATTTAATTTCGTATGAAATTCAAAGATAAAATAAAAGTGTGTACGCACACACTTTTATAGAGGTTTCTTTTATGGAATATTTTTTATTTTACTGAAATTCACATTATTAGAAGGGTAAAAAAATATAAAATATGTTGAAGAACATATTTTTAATACTTTTGTTTAGGCTCTATTATTTAGGTTACCCTAAAAACTTTTCATTTAAATAACGATTATGGGATTAAATATAATTCTTCTTATTGCAGGGCTTGTATTATTGATCTTTGGAGCAGAATGGCTTGTACGTGGGGCATCTGCTTTAGCTAAAAAATTTAAGGTTTCAGATCTTGTAATAGGTCTTACGGTTGTTGCATTTGGTACTTCCACCCCTGAACTGGTTGTTAATGGACTTGCATCTTTTCAGGGATCCCATGATATTGTAATGGGAAAT
>DASRQG010000093.1:0-3908 GCA_035645995.1 Mariniphaga sp.
GTGCATTATGATTATCTTTATCTCGAATAAAAAATAAAAATGCTGATATGAAGATTCAAGAGCAATTACAAAAGGTATTGAATGCCTCACGGAAGCTTAATTTGATAAATGGGGAAACGATCCGTAAGGTTCTGATTGATCTGGCCTATGAAGCTGAAAATAATTCAGCATATATTCTGGCTGAGAACCAAAAAGATCTTGACAGAATGGATCCCGAAGATCCAAAATATGATCGGTTAAAATTAACTACAGAACGTATACAGGGAATTGCCAATGATATTCGTAGTGTGGCTGAAATGGAAAGCCCGGTTGGAAAAGTATTAAAAGAAATAGTACGTCCAAACGGTTTAAAAATATCGAAGATAACAGTTCCATTCGGTGTAATTGGCATTATATACGAAGCAAGGCCAAATGTAACTTTTGATGTGTTTGCACTTTGCCTGAAATCTGGCAATGCTTGTGTGCTTAAAGGCGGCAGTGATGCAATTGATTCCAATACAGCAATTGTTTCAATTATTAAGAAGGTGCTTAAGCAAAATGAAATTGATGAAAATACAATAACATTGTTGCCAGCAGGCAGGGAAGAAACCAATGAAATGTTAAGAGCAAATGGGTATATCGATTTGATTATACCACGTGGAAGTCAAAACCTGATAAACTTTGTTCGTCAAAATGCTACGATTCCGGTAATAGAAACAGGAGCGGGTATTTGCCATACATTTTTTGATGAGTTTGGTGATGCCGGCAAAGGGGCTGATATCATTTTCAATGCTAAAACCCGACGGCCCTCAGTGTGCAATGCACTTGATTGTTTGATCATCCATAAAAGCAGGCTTACTGAACTTCCTTTATTTGCAAAAAAACTGGCCGATGCTGAAGTAATAATTTATGCTGATGAACCTTCATTTAGTGTCCTCAGTGGCAGTTATCCTGAAAATCTCTTAAAGCCCGCCACTAAAGAATCCTTCGGAACTGAATTTTTATCTTTGAAAATGTCAATAAAGACTGTTGGTTCATTTGAGGAGGCGATTGAACAAATTAACACCAATTCATCCAAACATAGTGAAGCCATTATATCAGAAGATAAACAACGAATTGAAGCTTTCAGAAAGTTGGTAGATGCTTCTTCTGTTTATTCAAATGCATCCACTGCATTTACTGATGGAGCTCAGTTCGGACTGGGAGCTGAAATAGGTATTAGCACTCAGAAGCTGCATGCCAGAGGTCCGATGGCACTGGAAGAACTTACCAGTTATAAGTGGATTATTGAAGGTGACGGTCAGGTTAGGCCAAAATAAGAACGATATTTTTATAGTTACTAATGGATTCAGAACCATACATATAGTTATGAAAAATTTTATTTCTGTTAACGATATTCCAAATTTAAATCAAGCAGTAAAAACAGCATTGGAAATTAAGAAGAGTAAGTTTAATTTCAAACACCTTGGAAAAAACAAAACCATGGTATTAATATTCTTCAACTCCAGTTTGCGAACAAGATTGAGCACCCAAAAAGCTGCTATGAATCTGGGCATGAATACAATGGTTTTGAATGTAAGTGAAGATGGTTGGCAAATGGAGTCAGAGTTGGGAGTCGTGATGGATGGGGACAAACCGGAGCATCTTCTTGAGGCGATCCCTGTTATAGGCAATTATTGTGATATAATAGGAGTACGTGCATTTGCAAAGTTTAAGAACAAGGAAGATGATTATCAGGAAAAGATTCTCAACCAATTTGTACAATATGCAGGGGTGCCGGTTATTAGCATGGAAGGAGCTACACGGCATCCGCTTCAAAGTTATGCCGACCTGTTAACAATTGAAGAGCATAAGGTAAAGGAAAGACCAAAGGTGGTGCTGACTTGGGCTCCTCATCCAAGAGCTCTTCCACAGGCTGTTGCTAATTCATTTGTTGAATGGATGCAGAAAACTGATTATGATTTGGTGGTGACACATCCCGAAGGTTATGAGTTGGCACCTGAATTTATGGGAAATGTGCCGGTAGAATATGATCAGGATAAAGCTTTCGAAGGAGCCGATTTTATTTACGCCAAGAACTGGTCTTCCTACAATCAGTATGGGCAGATACTATCTAAAGATTTAAGCTGGACTGTTACAGAAGAAAAGATGGCCCTTACAAATAATGCAAAATTTATGCATTGTTTGCCGGTCAGGCGGAATGTTGTCGTGTCTGATGGTGTCCTGGATGGCCCTTCTTCAATTGTTATTCAGCAGGCTGCCAACCGAGAAATAACTGCACAGGCGGTATTGAAAATGATCCTTGAAGGCTAATAACGGATTGGGTTTATATTAAAATTTTTGTATTTGATTTATGTCTACAATCGGCATGTTTTCCAGAGACTGCATGGCATTTATGAGTCCTGCTTTTTGATAAAGTGTTAAATCTCCGATTGTTATCTTGCGAGGAAAAATCTTTCCCTCTGACAAAAGCCGCTCTCGTTGTGTGCCCAAAAGTAGAGGCGTATCGGGTGTCCACCATTTTTTGCCATCAAAAAAAATTAAATTGGCTGTATAACTGTCGGTAATTAGATCATCTTTTACGATGATGATATCATCATATGATCCTCGCCGGGCAAAAAGCTGATCTAAGTTTTCGCGACAGGTATATTTAAAGTTGTAATTAATGTCAGTACTCTCAACCAGGCGAAGACTTTTTATTGGTCTGTATTGATGGGGCACGAATTCTATTAATTCTATTTTTGAGGAGTAAACAACACGACATCGGAACAAACCTTTTTCGTTTTCAGGTGGTATTATTATAGCTTCCGACAGCAGTAATTCATCAGTAAGATTGAAGATTTTTTTACGGGTATAATTAAATCTTATTTGATGATATTTGAGATTAAAAATCTTGCCATTAAAGCATTTAATAGTTTCAACCAACTGGCACATATACTTTATTTAGCATTTCTTCATATTCTTGTTTTGCTTCGCTCATAAATGTTATGCCACCTCCACTTTTAAAATAAAGGTCTTCTCCCTGCTTCTCAATAAAACGAATAAGGACACAACTGTCGAGATTTGTTCCGTCAAAATAGCCGAAAATCCCTGTATAATACCCTCGAGGGTAGTTTTCAGCTTTCAATATTATTTCTACGGTTTTAGGTTTTGGTGCACCGGAAACTGACCCTGCAGGTAACAATCTAAAAATTAAATCGCCTATGTTCTGATTGTAGTCGTCATTTAAGGTGCCGGAAATTTTTGAGCTTACCTGCCATAAATCGGTCTTATTGGTATGGATGTGTTGCAGGTATCTGAAATCTTCGACCCTTACATTTTTGGCAATCAAACTTAAATCATTTCTGATCAAATCAACAATTGTATGATGTTCTGCCAATTCTTTTTTATCAGACAAAACAAGTTCCCGGGCATTATCAACTGCAGCATCAATAGTCCCTTTCATAGGGTAAGAGTAAATTTTACCATCTTTTATTTCAATAAAGGGTTCAGGAGAGAAACATACGAATTTATCTTTTAGCCAAATCTTATATGGTGAATTACTTAGATAAAAAATATCTTTAAGATCGAGATTAGTAATTATTTGCGTAGGTTGTGTATAGTTTAATAAATAGGTGTCCCCATTATGAATATGATGTTGTATTAAATCAAATCCTTTTAGATACTTCTTAAAAGGTACTGGATTAAGTTTCCATTGAGTGAGAAATTTTTTGGAAGCTGAATTTTCAAAATTACAATTTCCGGGCGTTTGCCATATAAAGTTACCTGATCCATCGTCTGGTTCAAAAAGCAGAGGGTCTTCCACAAGAAAGTCGATCAGGAATGCAAAAGGCCTTCTGCATGCTCCTAAACGATTCATTTCATTTCTTATGAGTTCCTTTCTCTCCATTGATTTCAGCAAAGTTATTATAATTTGAAAATATAAGATG
>DASRQG010000094.1:0-2226 GCA_035645995.1 Mariniphaga sp.
TTGATTATCGTCTGAGAAATTGTGGCTTAGCGTAGATTTTAGAAAAGGATAGTAGGCGGCACCATATTTAGCCTTTTCTATATCACCGTTTATTGCTTGCCGGAAGGATTGTATGGGTGTGAGTAAACCAACAGGGGTGCCCTCGTCATCCAGTTGTTGCGTATCAGATACAGCTTTTACATCCATGATAATAAACCTGTCCTGGAGCTTAGCGCATTGATCGAGTGCCTTATTCATCAAGCCATATCCCACTGCATCAGTAAGCAATACTGCATCAGGTATTACAATAAGTGTAGGCTCATCATACGATTCCAATTTTTTTAAACCATCCTCCAACTCCCCGCCATCCGGTTCTTCTGTGTCGGCACCAACTGATAGGATATAACAGGGACCCCCGCCGTTGATAAAATAATGTTGAATACTATAGTACATGAAAGTTCTAAGTACCGGCTTGTCTGCATCATCAGCGAATTCAATTTTTACCGGGTTAGTTGTTAGGTCGGTAACGTTTATTTTAACTTTTTTAGGGATGGCGTCTCCAAACAATGCTTCATATTCTGATAAAGATGTTATCCGAGTAGGGATGCCTCCTGTGTCATCCTTTTGGGTATAGCCAATAAATGCCGGTATAGCGGTTTCTACCTGGGCCACTGAAGGAGGAAACAGTGCAATTTCTTTTATATATACACCGGGCGTTGTGCTTTCTGTAGCCATTTTAGTAATTTTTTTGGTTTAATGTTTATTTATAAATCTGATTACAAAGGCAGGCCTTTGAAGTACATTTTCATTCAGCAATCGGTAATTTTCATTTACTACTGTATTTGATATATCTATCACACCAATGCACTTATCATCCACATCCAATAATGATAAATTTTCAAGATCATCATCAGTTACACCGATATGGTTTTTTGTAAGATGTACGTAGGAATCCTCCAAAGTATCATTGCTATTGCTCAGCCTATAGACCCGATGGCTATTACCTCCAGACATCTTGGTTCGGGATAAAAAATCACCTTTAGGATTTAGTAGCAATCGTATCCTAGCAGTTTCAGGGAGATTAATAAAGGGGTTTTCTGATTGTACCCTCATAAAGCAACAGAAGATATTATTAAAACTTTGAGAACCAATTGAAAAATCAGAGAATAATTTTAATGTATCCTTATCAGGTTTAATGTTAAGGACCTGAAATATCGAACTGGTGGTAATTGATATTTCTTCATCATCACTTCCTTCCGGATCAATGTAGGAATAAACCTTCTGGAAGTCAGTATGTAAAAAGGTTATTGTAAAAAGTTCCTTATAAGTTGTCAATATTGAGTCAACTATCTTCATATTTTAGACAGTCATTTTGCATAGTAGTTAGTTTCTATCTCATTTATAGGTTTACTTCCATCAGAAGAAACACTATCGATAGTCACCATTCGGATTTTGTAAATAATAGAAGGTTGATATTTACCACCCAACATCGACCAAAGCTGTTGAAGTTGTTCAAAATTCAGACTGACCATTTCAAGAATCAATTTTTCTATTCCAGGATGAAGATCCGGTGTATTAAGATGATCAAAGAGATGTTTTTTTTGAAAAAATTCAATCACTTCCTGAAGGCTTTGTATCGAAAGCCCATAGCCTTCAGGTCTATAGGGGGTAAACAACACACTGAGATTTAAATTAATCGCGGGATTTTTTAGGCGGAACTCGGAACCTTCTTTGACATAATTTTGGGGATCACGCGAGACACGGTTCTCTTCCAGGTTTATTAAGGACATAATTATATCTGAGTCACTGACGTTGTTGCTGTTGGAAAGAATTTCTCCAATATTTCCGAGTACGGCGTTTAAGCGCCCTAAGCTTACTTCCGCGCGTATTATGTCAAGGGCTTGAAAAATCATGGGCTTTAGGCCTTGTGGGGGAGGGATTTTATGCGGTGAAGAGCTTGGGCATCCACTGATAAGCCGCAGCTTCGCCCCATCACTCCCATGTGATTAGGCAATGTAAATTTTCATCAATTTACTTTTTCGGAATATGGGCGACAATACCAAAGCTTTGGCATATTGACCCAATGGTGTTTGCGCCTGAGGAGGGGGAAAATACCGATTGGAAGAAGAAGAAATATCGTAAAACGGAAGGTTTATTGTTCTTTAATATGTAAAATGGAAAGCAAGCTGGCAGTGGCCTCATCATTCATTTACCTCCAGTTCCACCCTCTAACTTATTCTCCGAACA
>DASRQG010000095.1:0-5912 GCA_035645995.1 Mariniphaga sp.
CAGAAGCTGAACCAACACCTGCTGCACTTCCGAATGAACCAGATTTGGTACCATTATGGCAGTACATTCATAATAATTCAAGCAGGGCTATAGAGAATTATTGGAGAATGTTGTATAGAATTATTCTGCGGTCTAATCTTACTATTGATAAAGCACAGGAGTATCTGGAGGATAATGGAGATGATGAAAATAATATTGTAAGTTATAGTCAGGGTGAAGCTTATTTTTTAAGAGGTTGGGCTTATACTCAGCTTGCATTTTATTGGGGCAGGGTACCTGTCAGGACTTCTTTTGATCAATCGGATAACATAGATGCACCAAGAACAGACAATGTGAATGATGTGTGGGCTATAGCCGAAAGTGATTTACTCAATGCACAAAATTTACTTCCTGATGAGTGGGGCACAGAGAATATTGGCAGAGCAACAAAAGGCTCTGCAACAGGATTTTTAGGTAAATTATATTTATATAATGAGGAATACACAAAAGCTGAAGCTGAATTTCTGAAACTTGAGGGGAAATATGAATTATTACCGGAAGAACAGTATATGGATAATTTTGGAGAAACAAATGAGAATAACCAGGAAGGTGTTTTTGAGGTACAATTTGCATGGTATCCCGGTAGTTGGAAATATGGATTGTTTAGTTCCCCGGAAGGACGTACTGCTCCTTCTAATATGACTGTTATTCCTACACTCTACTCATGGAATGATTGGGGGAACTGGAAATTTCCTGAACGAAGAGTGTCTGATTTTATTTATGAGGATGAAAATGGTGAGACTTTTATAGATCCTCGGGCTGAATATACATTTTATGGAGGAATTGGTGATATGACATGGCAGGATAACTTGCCATCTGGTTCCGTTCCTTTCGATTATGCTAATTTAGGCTATTGGTATAAAAAATTCACCAATAAAGAAAATAAGATAAAAAACAGTGGAGAGAATGGGAATAATATTCGATTAATGCGATATGCCGATGTTTTATTAATGAGAGCAGAATGTAAACTTTTTACAGGTGACATAGAAGGATGTATAGTTCTTATTAATGAGGTAAGAGAGCGTATTGGAGCTTTTCCTTATAATAATTCATATAATCAGGAACAGGCATTCAGTCTGCTTATGCGGGAGCGTCAGCTTGAATTAATGGGGGAACAGCATCGGTTTAATGATTTAAAAAGATGGGGTATTCTGGAAGAAGTAATGAACATTGAATTGAACGCAACTTTTGGAACTCAAAATGTAGAGGAGAAGCATTACCTTTTTCCAATCCCTAAGAATGAAATTGATTCTAACTTAGGATTAGGTGAAGTTAGTAATGAATGGAACTAAAATTCAGTTGTCAGGGAATTCCATTTTTAAAATTGGATAAATAATTGAAACTTTAGTAATGAAAATATTCAATGATAGATGTAGCTTGTTATCGTATCTGTCAATTTATAGTCTGGATATAAGAACCAATTCAAATGAAGAATAATTTAATTAGGAGACGTAAATTTTTAGGAGGTGCTGCAGCCATTGCCGGTTTGAATTTATTATCTGTCAATGAATCTGCAGGCGCTAACACTGATGATATAGCTGCCGATTTACCAATTTATAATGTGTACAACTATGATATTTCAGGTGATGGAAGTACTATGAATACTGAAGCATTTCAAAACCTCATAGATTTATGCAGTAAAAATGGAGGAGGTACGGTATTCTTTCCACCCGGAGATTTTTTAACAGGTACTTTTGAGCTGAAAAACAATGTTAATATATTCCTTTCACCAGGTACTAAAATATGGGGAAGCCAAAACAAGAAAGATTATAAACATGATTGTTTGGTTTACGCCGCGGATGCAAAGAATATCAGCATTAAAGGCTTTGGGACAATACATGGCAATGGAAAAGCATTTTGGGAAAAGCGGCTACATGAAGATGGTGATTGGAAATGGGCTGTAAAATCGTGGAGACCGAACAGAATGTTTCAATTCTTTCGGTGCGAAAATCTTCGTCTTCATAATTTTACTATTGAACAAAGTCCTTCCTGGACAATTCATCCAATAGATTGCCATAGGGTTGTAATCAATGGCATTGTAATCATGAACGGCCTATATGAGGATGATGGCCCTAATACTGATGGAATTAATCCTGATGGTTGTACCAATGTACTTATATCTGATTGTTGTCTGCTCTGTGGTGACGATTGTATCGTTTTGAAAATTACAGAACAATCGCAGACAAAAGTATGTCGTGATATCGTTGTAACAAATTGCGTCCTGCAAACTTCTCAAACAGGTTTAAAGATTGGAACCGAAACACATGGCACTTTCAAAAACATAACATTTTCTAATTGTACAGTCTTTGATTCAGGTGGTGGTTTCGCTCTTATTATGAGAGATGGTGGTTTAATAGATGGTGTAGTTGTAAATAATATTTCTATTCATGCTACAACTCCCAAACAAATGGATGGTCAAGGTATATATTTATGGTCACACAAAAGAACTGAAGATACACCATGGGGCATGATCAGGAATGTTCTGATTTCTAATATGACTATTTATGCCGCAGGAGGTATTTTTATAAGTGGAGCAAAAGAAAAGCATATTGAAGGGTTAACACTGAAGAATATTAGGATTAACATCTCAGGAGGACGATTCACCACTGAACATGAAAATCCTTCAGACCCATTTACTGTATTTGGGCATTTTACTGCCCCTTACGATATATTCTGTCGTTATGTTGATGATCTTAAACTTTCAAATGTTCAAATTTCCTGGCCTGAGTCAGAGGACGAACGGTTTGGTAGTGCTCTTCGTTGTTGGTCGGTTAACGATCTTGAAATTGATGGGTTTCGGGGACGACAATCTCTAAATTCGAATGCTCCGGCAATTTCATTCAAAAATGTTAATTCAGCCTTTGTTCATAATTGTAATATTCCAAATAATACTGATACTGTATTCGATATCGATAATGATTCAAGACAAATTACTATTCTGGGAAATGATTTTGGCAAAGCAAGAAAACTATATGTGAATTCCTGGAATACAACGGAAATATTTGAATCATCCAACAGATTGCCAAATGCAAAAGATTAATTTATATTGTTGTGATATTATATTTTGATTATCTACTTTTTCACAAAATTCAGGAGGGTGATTTTTTGCCTCTTAATGTGAATAATTAAGTGGAGATTTTTTATAATACTTAATATCTAAAAAATAAACCCAAAAAGATGAATAGGAATCGTAGAAATTTTCTGAAACTTGCCGGCCTGTCAGGGATAGGTTTGTACGGATCATGTAATTTTAAAGGAACAAATTCAGCAGGAACAAATTCACAAGATTATTCACTCGATAATATCAGAGAAGAATCATTAAAAAGTTATACCCAAATATTCAATATGTCGGGATATGCTGCACCTAAGCTTGATAAAGTGCGTGTAGGCATTGTCGGATTAGGAGGCAGAGGTTCACATGCCGTTACCCGGCTCAGTTATATAGAGGGCGTTGAAATAAAAGGATTATGCGATCTATTGCCTGAACGTGTTGAGGAGGCAAAGAAATTAATTAAGACACCTGGACATTCACCAGATATATATACCAGCAAAGATGAGGCCTGGATGGAAATGTGCAGGCGTGAAGATATAGATTTAATATATATTGCGACTCCATGGTCGCTTCATGCACCGATGGCTATTTTTTCCATGGAAAATGGAAAACATGTTGCTTTGGAAATTCCTGCTGCCACTACAGTTGAAGAAGCCTGGGAATTAGTTCAAACTTCAGAAAAAACAAAGAAACATTGTGTAATGCTGGAGAATTGTTGTTATGATTATTTTGAACTATTAACTCTTAATTTAGCACGAAATGGATTTTTTGGAAATATTGTTCATTGTGAAGGCGCATATATCCACGAGATTGGTGAAAGTCTATTTCATCGTGGTAACAAAAATGAAAGATGGCGTTTAAAGCAAAATATTGCCAGAAATGGAAATCTATACCCAACCCATGGACTGGGTCCTGTCGCACAAATATTAAACATCAATCGTGGTAATCGAATGGATTACATGGTATCCACTTCTACCAAAGATTTTATGATGAATGATTTTGCTAAAGAATTAACTGAGACTGATGATTATTATAAACAATTTGTGGATGTTTCTTATAGGGGGAATATGAATACGTCAACTATAACCACTGTATCAGGGCAGACCATCATGATTCAACATGATGTAACTACCCCCCGGCCTTATTCACGAATACATTTGGTGAGCGGAACTAAAGCAACTGCACAGAAATATCCACTTCCTGCACGTATAGCAATTGGACATAATGATTGGTTGCCGGAAGCAGAATTTAAAAAATTAGAGGAGAAGTTTAATCCACCAATTATAACTAAGATGCGCGATTTGGCATTAAAAATAGGAGGTCACGGGGGGATGGATTTTTTAATGGATTGGAGATTAATTGACTGCCTAAGGAATGGTTTGCCAGTAGATATAGATGTTTATGATGCTGCTTCATGGAGTGTAATTGGCCCATTAAGCGAATGGTCAGTTGCAAACAGGTCAGCTTCAATTGATATACCTGATTTTACCTTAGGTGCCTGGAAAAAGAATATTCCTCATGATATTTCCCTGGTTAATGGTGGGAATACAGGAGTTCAGATCTAGAAAATTTAAGAATCAATCTGTCAGTCCTTAAAAGGATCATGGATAATCCGGAAGTTTAGCGTAAAAGGGGTTGGAGAATTATTATCATGCAATTTTATAAAACATCTTGGACACCAATAAATATTAAATTTTTATTGACTCTTTTTGTTTAGGGAATGCAACCACTATTTAAACGTGTTTATTGCTAATTGCTACATGGGTATACCCGCAAGCTGGACAAAGAAATAGGAGATGATACATAAAGAATTAGATTTATGTTTATATTAGGGATGTTTTTTTCTAATTTACTTAAATCATTTTTATGAATAAAAATTTTGAATTACCAACTGATCCAATGATTGCCCGGCGATATTATTCGGGCTTTAAAGATGCACATGATACTTATAATGCAATCACAGAAGCCAGTGATGGGAAGATATATTATATTTTGTCTTCTGCGCGGCATGATGTGGGAGGACAAATGTATGCTTATGATCCTGGCACCGATAAGGTTGAATTCATTGCTGATTTATCAGAGGCACTGGGCGAGAAGGAAAAGATGTTTATTGCTCAGGGGAAAAGTCATACTGAGTTTTATGAACATGAGGGTAAATTGTTTTTCTCTACCCATGTGGGCTATTATGAAATGATTGATGGAGCTGAATGTTTACCAAAGAATGCACCTGAAGGATATAAATTATACCCGGGAGGCCATTTTTTATATTATGATATGAATACAAAGGAGATCAAAAGCTTAGCTCTGGCTCCTGATGGCGAAGGTATCCTGACAATGACAATGGACAGGGAAAGAGAACATCTGTACGGAATAACCTGGCCAAAGGGGTATTTCATTGATTACGATATAAAGAACAACGAACTTCGAAACCTTGGTTTGATAAGTGAGAATGGAGAGTCTGGTGTGATAGGAGACGACTATAGGGTTTTGTGCCGTTCAATATTTGTCGATCCACGTGATGGAAATGTTTATTATTCGGTTGCAGAAGGAGATATCTTTTTTTATAATCCATCTGATGCTACAATTAGAAAGTTAGACGGAGTGGATTTGAGACTTGATTATTTTGGAAATTATGATCCTCGTGATGCTGGAAGTATGGGATATAACTGGAGAAAAATTTATTGGTATGAACCAGAAAATAAGGCATATGGAGTTCATGGAAATTCAGGCTACCTTTTTACTTTTGATCCTGCCAAAAAAAAGGTAGAAATAATTGATCGGATTACTTCAGAACCTTCCAGGAGAAGTGGGATGTTTGACC
>DASRQG010000096.1:0-3532 GCA_035645995.1 Mariniphaga sp.
TGAACTGCCAACCTGTCGAAATTCAATATCATCTCCAACATACCAGGTCTTCTCTCCTCCCATTACACCCTCTATAGTAATATAATAACCATCCATACAAATATCCTGGTTATCAATATCCAATCCCCCTTCAATATAACCGTCAAAAGGGATTACAACCAGTACCTATAACATTTTTTTTTGAATTTTGATTATCTTTGTCGCCGGGCGCACACGACCCCCGCGGTAACAAATGAAAATTCGAAATATTAAAACCGAAATACGAAACAGGAATAGAACAATAACTTGATGTTGAGGGCGTGTGTAAACATTTGATTAGCCCAGATGTACAGGATAATCAGAAATAATCAGATATAACTTACAAACAAATGAAGGCAACCGGTCACCCCTCACCGATCTCATGATCGCCATTATTGCCCAATTTGCTCAAATGGAAAGAAGTACCCTGATCGAAAGAATAAAGTCAGGTATGAATCGAGCAAAAAACATCGAAGGCAAACATTGTGGGCGGCCTAAAGGCTCAAAGATTGAAAAAGGAAAATTCTTGAAAAAATATCGGGGTGTCGCAGAAGATTTACAGGCAGGTATTTCAACAAGAAAGGTAACGAAGATTCATGGGGTGAGTGTGAATACGGTTTTGAAAGTGAAAAAAGAGATTACCTCTTGATTTTATCTGTTGCGAGGAAGGATAGGAAGGGGGGGAAAAGGTGGTGAGAAAAGAAGACTCTTTACAGTCTTCTTTCAATATGATTTAATTGGACAACTACGGGAAAGCCGTCCAAGTTGTTGAACTCTCTTAAGTAGCCTTCGCTTTGCACTAATAAAGTATCATTTCCTTTCCAGTCAGCATTCTTAATGGTTCCCTTTACTCTGAGGACAAGATTGCTCTTTGAAAATGGTTGACCTGATTTATGCAAATATATCTCGAAATATCCCGCTGATGAACCAGCGCTATGATATCCGTATGTTGCAGTATATTTACTGGGTGATTTCTGAGTAGCAGTTTTTGAATTCTTCAGTTCAATAGGTCTATTTGGGCTTCCTCCACAGGAAAACAGGGAGAGAAACAAGCCGAGAAAAACCAGTTTAATTGTGCATTGCATCCACATGTCCACGTCCTATCATTTTAGAATCTCTTGGGTCATCAAAATAAGTTTTCCAAAAGCCCCAAGGCACAGGATAATCACCATTGATCAATCCCCTCTTAAATTGTACAGCACCAGCACCCATTTGTGAAATTACAAGATTCCACCCATTCTTTTGGGTTACATACCCAAAGTGATGATTACCAAAGTCATCGAAATCCCAATTTTCAAAGCGATATTGTAATTGGTAGTTTCCTGCGTTGTCTGATGAAAAAAGGTGCCCTGAAATGTTCTTGAAATCCCACATTCCACCTGTTTTTACAGCATTATATACGTCAATAGGATGCATCCCTTCTGCCAATGCTCCGTTGCTCAGAAGCATTTGATCGTACATCGCTGTTACATTAACATTCCCCCCCATTTCACCAAGGAATGATAATCCACCACCATCACCAACCATAAACATTGACGGATCATCATAATCCTGAATTGCCATTACACCATTAAATGAGCCGTCTGAATTGTAATAGGTTTCCAGTCCATTCGGATCGATTCCATTTATTGGATTTCCACCCGTGTAACTATAGGAATTCCAGAACTGACCCGCAGGATCAGTTGATGTCCACAACCCAATATCCGCATCATAATACCTCGCCCCAAAATAATACCACCCTTCCCCATCATCTCCAGGTCACATATCATCATCATACCTATCCAGTTCTTTTCCGGTAAATGTCTGGATAATATCATCTTCGCTGCTGTGTGTAAGATCTACTTTTTTCCCATAGGGAAAATAGTCAAAAGCAGCAATTATTTCTACACCTGAAGCATCGGTCAGAAACATAGTTGATCCCAGATGATTTTTGACATAGTACTGATCCCCTGAATTAATTGTATCCATAATAATACGACGAGAAATGAGATCCCCTCCCTTTGTATATTCTTTTAAAACTCTGAAATACCGTCCTGATTTTCCCGAATGTTTTGGTTCCGTCGAGGATGCCCGGGCGTTTTGCAGGATCTTTTTTGAATGGTACAATAACCACCACAGGCATTTTGGAATATCAATACACACACCGGTTTCAGTTCATTATAATGAACATGAAAAGATTCAGTTTAACAGATCAATAGTTCTAATGGATGCTTATTTAAAACATCAAGAGCGCTTTGTAAATGGTGTTTCTGAACCGAAACCGGTTCCAAATGAAGTGTGGAGCAACGAGCCAGAAGTAAAAACACAGCATGTGAAAATGGTAAAAAATATTTAAGGTAGATTTGTCTCATTTTTATTGACAGGTTCCGCTATATTATCATGTTTGCTAATGTAGGGCTTGAAAAATT
Source organism: Mariniphaga sp. (assembly GCA_035645995.1). GTDB lineage: Bacteria > Bacteroidota > Bacteroidia > Bacteroidales > Prolixibacteraceae > Mariniphaga. The sequence continues at coordinate 2,427 of DASRQG010000096.1, forward strand.
CATATAAAGGCAAATAGTTATTACATAAAACATTGTTTTGGTAAATTTCTTTTTTTAAAAAATCAATTAACAATGTATCGTTTTGGTTGCAGCCAAATTCGACAAGTACTTTAGCTATGATGTTTATACTACTTGTATTTTGAGCCATTCCCGAACAGTTTAACAATTTGTAAACTTTTTCAAATTTCTTAATTTCACTTAAATTTGAAATAGTATCAATGCGCAATAAAGAAGCGTCATATATTGAAGATTTGGTAATCGGAATTAACCAATCAATATTTTCTGGCACAGAAAGAATAACTATCTTTTCGATTTTTTTCATATTTTTCAGAGGCTTGTCATTTTGTCGGCAATGAAATAAGACCAAGAAAAATAGCATTAAAATATGCTTAATATTGGTCTGAATGCTTAACAATGTTTGCTTTTTGAACGTCATTATAATTTTGCCTTTGTCCTTCTCCAGTTTTAATTGCTGCAGGAAGTTCGTGATTCCTTAAAGCGCTTCTCTCAACTAAATTTTTATCATTACCAGCAGGTAATTTTCTTCTAATAGGATAGTTGCTTGGGTCTTCCAAATAATCCAACGCATGTCCTGCTTCATGGACAAAACCAACTGCAGGACTAACTCCTTGCCCAGAAGATTTTACAGTGAATCCTAATTTAGGATTCCAAATAATTGCTTTATTTGCATAAGAAAATCCTGATCCCTTATTGGTTTCATAAATTGTTATTGTTTCAGAACGAGCTTCTAATTTGGCTATAGTCCCCGCTGCACCGTGTTTATTCAAATATTGTATTGCCCTGCTAAATTCAGCTTTAAATGTAGAACTTACATTAATAGCAAAAACAAGTTTATTGCCATCAGGGTCTATAGCTACGATTGGATTGAATCCGTTGCCAGAATAAGCATATAAATCTGCAAATTGTTCATCAGGATCAATACTTGTCCACCGCCCCACATCCGCATCATAATACCTCGCCCCAAAATAATACCACCCTTCCCCATCATCTCCACTTGTGGTATCTTGTTCAAAAAGGTCAAACTCTTTTCCGGTAAAGGTCTGGGTTATTTTTTCCGGGGTTACGACCTCTTCTTTCTGCTTTCC
>DASRQG010000097.1:0-4859 GCA_035645995.1 Mariniphaga sp.
TTTCGCCAAATACTTCTTCAAGATCACCCTGGAAAGCAGAAAATTCTGATTCAGCTTCGGTCCTTTCAGGCATCAATTGTACGAGTCCCTGCAAGTCGATATGTCCGAATTTAAGATTTTGTCCGTTTGCCGAAACTGCAGTTACAGCGAAAACCAGAACTACAAATAGTTTAATTAATTTTCTCATAATCAACGTGGTATTAAATTTTTGGTCACAAATATAATATTAATTTATTTATATCCGAGCTTTTCTAAAACCTGATCGCTCAAATCATATCTCGGATTGGTATAAAAAAGTGTTGTCCCTCCTGCCTTATCGAAAATAACAGCATAACTTCCTTCATTGGCAAGCTCCTGAACTGCAGTAAATATATCATCCTGAACAGGCTTTACAAGCGCTTGTCGTTTCTTGAATAAATCTCCTTCCGGCCCAAAATATTTACGTTGCAATTGCTTATAATCTTTTTCCCTGGTTATTATAACATCTTCGCGTTTTCGTTTCATATCATCCGACAAAAGAACACTTTCTGCCTGAAAATCCTGATACATCTGTTCAATTTCAGCATGCATTGATTCAAGTTCTTTTTGATACTGTCCCGATAACTGATTCAATTGCTCCTGTGCAGCACGATAGGCCGGTATGTTTTCAAGTATATATCCGGAATCAACAAAACCATATTTTTGAGCATAAGTAGTTACGCCGATTGCTAACAGTAATATTAATGTTCCAAGTATTTTTTTCATGATCTCACTTTGTTTTCAATGTTATAATCTGCTATTATCATATATTATGCCAAACCCAAAACCTTAGAATTGTTGTCCGATAACGAAGTGGAACTGACTTCCACTAGATCCTGCAGCATTCGGAATTTCATCAAATCCATAACCCCAGTCAATTCCCATCAACCCAAACATAGGCAGGAAGATTCTTACACCTACACCAGCCGACCGATGGAGTTTAAAAGGATTATAATTTTGAAAACTCATATTTGCATTACCGGCTTCCAGGAATGCTAATGTATAAATTGTAGCACTTGGTTTTAGAGTTATCGGATATCTTAACTCCATTGTAAATTTTGAATACATCCTCGACCCGTTAGGCGGACTGAGACTAAAATCCTTATATCCTCTCAGCGCGACGTAATCAGTACCATACATGCTATAACCTGACATACCTGATCCCCCTACAATAAAACCTTCGAAAGGAGAAATACGGTTAGGATCATAATGTCCCAGAAAACCTAATTCTACAGCTGTTCGTAATACTAAATTGGTATTACTCGTCAGAGGATTATAAACTTGTCCTTTAAACAACCATTTATGGTATTCAATCCATTTATATTTTTCCTTGTTTGAAATGTCGGGTGAGCTGTAATCAACGCCTGAAAATAATGACAATGGTGGTGTAGCCTTCAGCGACAATGTAAATGAAGAACCTCGTCTTGAATATAAGGGATTATCAACCGAATTTCTTCCAAATGCAGTACTAAGGCTAACATTGTTAAAAGTACCATTTACATTTCCTGTTTCATCAGCTAAAAAGCTGAAATAATAGCCCATATTTTGGAGCCTGTAATGCTCGAATGACAATTCATGATAAACAGTAAAAAAATCATCCGGCCATTTTAAACGATAACCATATCCTGCTGCCAATCGAGTGGTTTCCCAAATCTGATCATTGGCAGAATTTCGGTTCTCCGAATCATAATTGTATTCTACCTGCGGATACATCCCACCTCCATAATAAGGATATCCATAACCGCCGTAGCCTCCTCCATAACCACCATATCCATAGCCTCCGTAGCCTCCTCCATATGGATAGCCACCGTAGCCACCACCATAACCGGGATATCCTCCGTAACCACCATAGTAAGGATTGCTTTGATAATATTTATTAGCGCTATAATTTATTTTCGAATGCGACAATGAAAGAGAAAAAGAATTGGGTTTTTTTCCTCCAAGCCAGGGTTCGATAAATGATAAACTTACAGTTCGGTAATATCTTCCGCTGGTTTGATAACGTAAACTAAGAGTCTGTCCATCACCGGTAGGTAATGGCCTCCATGCTTCCTTATTTAAAATGTTACGTACAGAAAAGTTAGCAAATCGTAAACCTACAGAACCTACAAACATACCGGCCCCCCAACCACCGGATAACTCTATCTGGTCATTCGCTTTTTCCTGTAACTGGTACTCTATATCTACGGTCCCATTCTCCGGATTAGGCCTAATGTCAGGATTAATGGCTTCAGGATCAAAATGCCCCAATTGAGAAAGTTCACGAACGGAACGTATTATCTCAGATTTACTGAATAAATCACCCGGATACGTGCGTATCTCCCTCCGTGCTACATGCTCATGAGTTTTTGTATTTCCCGTAATTAATACCTTATCAATTGTTGCCTGCTTTCCTTCCCGAATCCTCATTTCATAATCAATGGTATCGTTTTCTATATTTACCTCTACAGGCTCCAGATCGAAGAATAAGTATCCCTGGTCAAGGTATAAATTATTTAAACCCTGATCATTATCAAATAATCGTTTATCAAGAATAGATTGATTGAATACTTCTCCCTTTTCAATCCCCAGATAATTGCTAAGATATTCGGCAGGATAGATTGTGTTCCCTACCCATTTTATATCTCCAAAATAATACTTTTCACCTTCCTCAACCCACAATTCAAGGTTCACTCTGGGTTTATTCTTTCGGCCTACCTCTACCTGATAAAGTGTATCATCAACAATAATGGCATCACGGTAACCCTCTTCATTATACTTTTCAATAAGTTTATCTTTATCATTTTCATATTCTTCTGCCAGAAATTTTTTCGTTCTGAAAAAGTTCCGAAGCTTTTTGGCATTGGTTTTTTTCATTGCCCGCTCCAGTACATTATCTTTTATGGCTTCATTGCCATGAATTTTTATATCGTTAACTTTAACCTTCTCTTGTTTATCAACATAAATATCCAGGATGATACTATTGTTTTGAGCGGTATCGTCCCTTTGAACAATATCAACTGTTGTGTTAAGAAACCCTTTTGCAAGAAAAATATTTTTAATAGTACGTTCTGCATTCTGCACCTGATTATCAGTAACCTGCGACCCCTTTAACAACAATACCTTTTCTGTTATATCATCCTTTTCCGATTTACTTACGCCATGAAAAGTTACGTCTGACAATCTTGGCCTTTCCTGAAGATAAATATCCAGCCAGATTTCATCATCAACAACCTTACTTGCAGTTATACGGACATCTGAAAAAAGCCCCTGTTGCCAAAGCTTTTTTATTGCATTGGTAATCTCATCTCCCGGAACATCAATGATTTGCCCAACTTTTAATCCCGACAGCTGAACGAGCACTGTCCTGTCAAGATAACGGATCCCGGATATTTCAATTCCTGCAATCGTATATCTGCCAGGACTGGCATAATACACCGAAAAATTGGAATCATCGGGAAATTGGGCAATGGCCGGTCTTAACAACCCAACAAATAATAATAATAGTAATAATGGCTTTCGCATTCTGGTCATAATTTAACTTAGTAACTGTTCGTTGATTTTACCAAATCTTCTTTCCCTGCTTTGGAAATCAATAACTGCTTCAAATAAATCTTCTTTTCTAAAATCGGGCCAAAGCTTCGCGGTAAAATACAATTCGGCATAAGCAATTTGCCAGAGTAAAAAGTTACTGATTCTGATTTCTCCACTGGTTCGAATGAGGAGCTCAGGATCTGGTATATGTGCAGTTGATAGATATTTTTCAAACATTTTGTCATCAATTTCTTCCAAACGAATTTTATTTTGAACTACATCGTTTGCAATTTTACGGGCTGCCTCCGATATTTCCCATTTCGAGCTGTAACTCAATGCCAATACCAAGTTAAGGCCGGTATTGGAACTAAGTAAATGAATACACTCCTGTAGCTTCTGATTAACATCAACGGGCAGCTTTTCAAGATCGCCTATAGCATCAAGCCGCACGTTATTTTTCATTAATTCGTCTGTCTCATTCTCAATTGCCTGAACAAGCAGACCCATGAGCGCATCAACTTCACTTTTTGGACGTTCCCAGTTCTCAGTTGAAAATGCATACAGAGTAAGATATTCTATACCTATTTCACTTGCACCCTCAACTGTTGATCGTACCGATTCAACACCATGTTCATGTCCAAAAGTTCGTTCACTCCCATGCATGGCAGCCCACCGGCCATTTCCATCCATTATAATGGCTACATGCCGGGGTATTTTATTCTTATCTATTTTTTCTTTTAACAATTTCATTACCAGTATTTCCTGTCATATGCAGGACAATCTCTTTTATTCAAATCAAACTTGTAGGTTACATATATACCAAGATACCCGGGCCAGTCATTGTTATGCCAAAAAGTAGTATATTTTATCACTTCTTCATTACCAGATCCATCCTCTTTTATAAAAGAACGTGGATCATCCAGATTATCAATCTTATCATTAAACAACTTACGCATCTGAAACTCAGCGCCGATACCTACCCTGGATCCTAATGCAAATTTAACACCAAATCCAAAAGGTATGGTTAGTGCAGTTACCTGTTCATCGACAGGTATAAAATTAACAACTCCATCTACAGGATAAACATCCGGATGAATTCGATTCATATCCATCATCCGTAATCCATAAGTATTGTTCGTAATATATTTAAAATGCATCACACCAATACCTCCCATTATATAAGGCGAAAAAAAAGATGCCTTGTCACCGATTAAGAACTTAAGATAATTAATCTCCATCATTGCTGCCAGATCCTGGGCATTCTTTTCAAAGTCAAAATTAACATGTTCCACCAACCCTTCCGCAGAAAATCCTCCCAGGGTAAATTG
>DASRQG010000098.1:0-4090 GCA_035645995.1 Mariniphaga sp.
CTCTTTTTTGTTGATCTCTATTTGTAGTGGTTCTGTGTACTTTATGAAGATGTGACCTGAGCAGGTAAAGTAGCATTCAAGGTCGATAAAATATTCAGGTTCATTTAACAACTTGAACATTGCAGTTATTATTCAGGTAAAATCTATATTTTTGTTGATTCTAAATATATAGCGAATATTGGCATGAAGATATCTTATAGCTGGTTAATGGATTACATTCAATTGGATGAGTCACCCGAAGAAATTTGTACTATACTAACCCAGACCGGATTGGAAGTGGGAGGTTTAGAAAAAGTGGAAACCATTAAAGGTGGGATGGAAGGTTTAGTAATTGGCCAAGTGATAACATGTGAAAAGCATCCAAATTCCGATCATTTAAGTAAAACAACCGTAGATGTTGGTTCGGCCAACCTGCTTTCAATTGTATGTGGAGCTCCTAACGTTGCTGCCGGCCAGAAAGTTGTAGTTGCTCCTGTAGGGACTACATTGTATTTTGGTGATCAGGAAGTAAACCTAAAAAAGGCAAAGATCAGAGGTGAGGTATCAGAAGGGATGATCTGTGCTGAAGATGAAATTGGTTTAGGCACAAATCATGAAGGTATAATTGTACTCAATGCTGATGCTCCTGTAGGAATGCCTGCTAAAGAGTTTTATAAGGTAGAATCAGACTGGGCTATAGAAGTTGAACTTACACCGAATCGTATTGATGGTGCTTCGCATATTGGAGTAGCACGTGATCTTGCTGCATTTTTAAATCAAAATAAACCTGCTGCATATAAACGCATCCCGGTTGATAATTTCAAAGTAGATAACACCAACCTTACAATTCCCGTAGAGGTAGTTAATCGGGAAGCATGCCCCCGATATGCCGGGCTGACTATTTCTGATATTGAAGTGAAGGAGTCACCCCAATGGCTACAAAACAGACTTAAAGCAATTGGCCTTTCTCCGATAAATAATGTGGTAGATGTTACCAATTATGTGTTATTCGAAACCGGACAACCACTCCATGCCTTTGATGCTGACGAAATAACAGGAAATAAGGTTATAGTTCAGACATTGCCGACGGGAACCAAATTCACCACACTCGATGAAGTAGAACGGGAGTTGAATGAGGAAGACCTGATGATATGTAATGTAGAAGAGCCTATGTGCATTGGTGGCGTGTTTGGAGGCATAAAATCGGGAGTGAAAGAATCAACTAAGGCAATCTTTCTGGAAAGTGCCTGGTTCGATCCAGTGTATATCCGGAAAACTGCCCGCCGACATGGATTAAATACAGATGCCTCTTTCAGGTTTGAACGGGGTACAGATCCCAATGGAGTAATATACGCGTTAAAAAGGGCCGCTTTACTTATAAAAGAAGTTGCAGGAGGTACTATCTCCTCCGAAATTCAAGATGTCTATCCTGAACCTGCAATGGATTTCAAGGTTCAGGTTTCATACAGAAATATTACCCGACTGATCGGCAAAGAATTGGGAAAAGACACCATAAAGAAGATACTTCAGTCGCTTGAGATAAAAATAGAAAATGAAACTGACGAAATTCTTAGTCTGGCTGTGCCACCATATCGTGTAGATGTAAAAAGAGAAGCAGACGTAATTGAAGAAATTTTAAGAATTTATGGTTATAATAACATCGAAATCCCTACAGTAGTTAAGTCATCTCTGCAAGTGGCACCCCGGCCTGATAACGACCAGCTGCGTAACCTTGTGGCAGAGATGCTGACATCACAGGGGTTCAATGAAATTTGGTCAAACTCTCTTACCAAGACAGGATATTATGATGATCTGCAACAGTACAAATCAGAAAATACGGTAAAGTTGCTTAATCCTTTGAGTGCTGATCTGAATGGAATGCGTCAAACTCTTTTGTTCGGCGGACTACAATGTATAGCCTGGAATACAAATCGGCAAAATAAAGATTTGAAATTGTACGAATTTGGTAATTGCTATTTTTATAATGAAACTGATTATAAAAATCAGCCGGTGCCCAATTATCATGAAGAAGAACATCTTGACATTTTTATAACGGGGATGCAAACCCCCGAAAGTTGGGCACAGGAACAAAACCCTTCTTCATTTTTCTATTTGAAATCAGTCGCAGAAAACATACTTAAAAGGTTTGGTTTTGACATTACGAAGCTAGATGTATCGGCTTCTGATAATGAACTCTTCGCTGAAGCCATTAAGTACACTTTCAATCATAAAGTTTTAATGGAAGTAGGCCGGGTTGCAAAACCATTACTTAAAAAATTTGAAGTTGACAATCTGGTTTTTTATGCTTCTTTGAAATGGGAGGTTATAATTACGCAACAGTCGAAATTAAAAATTCAATTTGAAGAACTCCCTAAATTTCCGGCGGTAAGAAGAGACCTCGCCTTGGTCATCGATCAGAATATAAAGTTCAAACAGATTGAAGAAACAGCATTTCGTACTGAGAGGAAAATCTTAAGAGAAGTAGGATTATTTGATGTTTATGAAGGCAAGGGAATTGCAGAAGGTAAAAAATCGTATGCTGTAAGTTTTATCCTTCGAGATGATTTACGTACCCTTAACGATAAACAAATAGATAAGGCCATGCAAAAGCTAATAGCAGCTTTCGAAAGGGATTTAGGAGCAGAATTACGTAAATAAACATGTCAGTTCATTCCAAAGGAATTCTTTATTCAGCAATAACCGCATTATGTTGGGGCTTATTGGCTATTGGACTTAAGGTAGCTGTGCAGGAGTTTAATCCTGTAACACTGGTATGGATGCGATTTTTTATTGCTTTCCTGATACTATTAGGTTGGCAACTTTATCGCAATCCCGCTTCGCTTAAAATAATGATAACACCTCCCCTGTTGCTTGTTGTTGCAACTTTAGCTTTAGCCTGGAATTATTATGGATTTATGTGGGGCGTATTTTATACCACTCCAAGCAATGCCCAGCTATTTATACAGTTCGGACCAATGCTTCTTGCATTATCCGGACTTATTATATTCAAAGAACGATTTTCATTAATTCAGGGGATTGGATTTGCAATCGCATTAACAGGGTTCGCATTTTTTTATGCAGATCAACTATCTGCCTTTTTTGATGGAAAGAGCCAGTACAATTTAGGAGTTATACTAACACTTAGTGGAGCTACAGCATGGACAGTTTATGCAATTTTACAAAAATTACTGATTCAAAAATATTCAGCTTCAGCATTAAACTTGTTCTTATTTGGTTTTCCGTCGCTGCTCTTTCTTCCCTTTATTGATCTAAGCCCGATCCTCCATTTAGGATGGGAATGGTGGTTGCTTATACTATTTATTGGTGCCAACACATTTATATCCTACACAACTCTTGCCGAGGCCCTTGGTTATCTGGAAGCAAGTAAAGTGAGTGTTATCATCTTTTTAAATCCAATAATTACTTTTACTTTAATGGGCATCCTTACATTTATGGAGGTTGATTGGATCATACATGAACGATTTTCCCCTGTAACAATATTAGGAGCAACACTTGTTATTGGAGGGGCGTTTTTAGTGGTGCGAAAAAAATCACGTAAAACAATTACCAACTAAATAGAAAAAGTATTTTTCGTTGTAATTTATCATACAACGAAAAATACTTTATGAGAATAAAAATTATACTACGGTAGGTTTTTTAGGTATAATTACCCAGGCAATAACATAGATTAACAACCCGGGGAATCCGGCAGACAATATAGAAATTAAAGCATACAATAACCTTACGATAGTTTTATCAGCATAAATATATTCTGCAAAACCGGCAAGTACACCACCAATGATATGATCATCAGATCTGTATAATTTCTTCGATTTGTTAATCTTTTCCATTTCTATTCTTCTTCATCGGCATCCAGAAATTCTTCGTTTTCGAACTCTCTTTCCAAAAACGCTTCAGCTTCTTCAACCAGTTGTGTGATTAAATCCGCATTATCCGGTTCTTTATCTAACCAATGGATTTGTTGATTGCTATTAAAATCATCAATATCGGCTTCAACAATGAAGCGAGGAGATTCTGTATGTACCACAAAAATGGTTTCCGGAGTCTCCAATGAGTTATCAGCTAATAAAAATCTGGGCAACATATTTAT
>DASRQG010000099.1:0-3541 GCA_035645995.1 Mariniphaga sp.
AAAAGTACCCATAAAAAAAACACCTGCCAAGTAATTTAGGTAGATGTTTTTCAGTTAGTTGACTAAAGTAGAAATCCAAAGAAAAAATATTAAAAAAATTTGCCTTTTAACACAGTATCTTTTTCCATGAGCATATAAAAAATGCGGAGAAAAAGTAACAAAAAGCCATTGAATGACAATTGCAATCTATATGCCAGCAATTGGAATATAGTATCGTTTCTCCACTAATTTTTTAGCAAAGTTACAGGAAATTTCTCACAAGTAGCAAGGTCAAGCCTTATGGTTTGACGAACAATCTTCCTTTTTTCTTTTTATCGGCAAGCCGAAAGAAAAAAGAGTATTCTTCGTCAAAACCTTGCATGAAGTGAGCATATTTCCTGTGGTTGTGAAAGCAAAAAATTATTGTTTCACAATTAAAACTTTGTTATTATGCAAGTAGATTATTTCAATATTCCGGAAATTAAAGTATCTTATTCTGATAAAGTTAAAACAAGTGATCGCCCTAGAATTACTTGTTCAAGAGATGCTTCCAAAATATTCAGGGAAGCACATAAGGATTGCATGCAGCATCACGAAGAGTGTCATGTGATGTTTTTAAATAGAGCCAACCGTGTTTTAGGCATCATGTTGGTTAGTTCGGGAGAAATGAGCGGTACGGTAGTTGATATCCGGATTATTCTGCAAACCGCACTTAAAGTTAATTGTTCAGGGATTTGCCTGGCCCATAACCATCCGAGCGGGGCCTTGAGTCCGAGTCCGCAGGATGTTTTTCTTACCAAGAAGCTGAAAGAAGCCTGTGGTTTGATGGATATTCAGCTTTTAGATCATATCATTGTTACAGAAGAAAACTATTTAAGTTTAGCAGATGAGGGGCTCTTTTGAGCCTCTTTTTTGGTCGAAATTTTCAATTGTGCATATTGATTTTAATTAATTTTCGGATGTGTAAATACAGATAACCAAAACAGATAATGATTGTCATATATTTCGTGAACAATTGGATTGAATCTTAATTTATAACTTTGTTTCAATAAAATAAGGATCATGCTTGAACGTTTTTACGACATAAGCCATTTATCGACCAGGCAACTTCAGGAACTATATGCCACCTACATCAAAAAAGGTTGGAAAGATTTTGACTATTATGAAATAACCCCGGAAGGAGCACCTCCGCCGGAATTATCGGATGCGGAAGTAATCCTTAATTTGAATGCTGGACATCCACATAATTACTGCGTCTTTATGATTGATTGTGAGGATGAAAAAGACGGGGTGATGTTCGGCTTCGGGTTAGTCTACCATCCTGACTTTGCAGTATATTTGCATCTTCCCGTTAGCCTGTTGGATGAAATCACGGAAGAATATTCCTTGGTTCCCGATCCTTCAGTCGCCCCATGATTTAAATTCCAGATAAGAAAAAGGGTTGTACTAGAAATTTTCTGGTACAGCCCCTTCCATGTTCTAATTTATAAACTGTTTTCAATTTAATATAAATTCATCTGAAAGAGTAATACGGATGTTATTTGGACTTCTTTTGATTGTTGGAATCACAATACTAAACTCTTTCTCTATCCGATATCTCCCCGGTTTTAAATTCCTAATGAACAGAATAGCATCAGAACCTCTACTGCTTTGGGGGTCCACAGGTATTTCTACATCCGCCCAAATCGTGTTCTCTAATTGTGAAATACTTTTCCAAATTCCAGATTCGAAGTATTTCATGGAATACCTACTCCCTGTAAGAAGTTTATAATCAGAATTATTTATTATATTCATGTGTAGGGTATCCGGATACATACTGAATATAGAATCTTCTAACTCCATACGAATATCTAAAGAATTAATGTAAGTTTCCAACATATTATCCTTTACTGAATCATTTTTTACAGATTCAGTTCTATTTTTCGATAAAGAATCCGTACCTTCTGTCCCACTTGGTTTAAATGTGCAACTAATAAAAAGAACAACACAAAGAAAAAATAATCCTTTCATATTAATAGCGTGTAGCACCAAACACATTTTGAATATTTTGGAATTTTGTGTAATAAGAGTAGTTAGTATTTGGTAATCTGCCAATATGGGTACCTGTCGTATAATTCGTGAAGCCATTAGACGAATATACGAGCCCACCACTATCGCCAGGGCTTGAGTTTGAGGTATAATTTACTTCAACTATGTCATTCATAAATTGATTCTCCACATATCCTGCAAAATTAGTATTTGTAACTGTCCCGTATAAGTTCCCTGATGTCTTTCCATATAAATTTACATATCCCCCGACTGGAACTGCTTGGACAGATGGTGAGACAGTCATTCCTGTATAAGAAATATTATTTGTTGGTTCATAAGTTGAATAAACCTCTACAATTGCAGCATCAACACTCCCATAGAACTCTTTGTCTACACATATACCATATAAACTTGAAGGCAAGTAAACATAATCTCCCACATTAAAGCTATGTCCAGCCAGTGTTTGACATTTCTTTCCATTATACATCACTCTATAACCTAAAGTTGAAGTATATCCCATTGGATTGCGGATTTCTATACCAGAATTTACACTGGTCTGTTCTGTCTTTATTTCTTCTCCTTGAGTAAAGAAAAACATGTTTGATGATCTTGTTTTAGTTTGGAGTTCTTTTACTGTTTTTTCATTCAAATCTTTTAATCGTATTTCAATCATGTTTTTATCCTCTTTGATGCCAAACCCCACGATGCCATCAATATTTCCATTCATCACATATTCGTGTATTTTATCAGTTTGAGCCAATAAAGATACATAAGAATATCCACATTTTTCCAATAAAATATTTTCAGAACCACATCTTTTGACAAATTCTTCCCTATATAACTCTGGATTTCCAGCAATTAATATTACAAGCTTCGTATCTTTTACATAAGCTCCCCCATAGTAAGTAGGATAGATTAATGGCGCTCCAGAGGGTATAGGAGATGGTTCAAAGGATTTTAAGAGATTATTGTACTCTTCTAATCCATAACACACAGCAGGTTCAAAGTCTGATGCTGATCTTGTAATTTGCTCAGTTGTATCTACCGTTTCAACATCCACATTTTCTAGAGAGTTGCAGGCGGATAAAATCCCTAGAAATACTACAAACAAATAAATAGATAAATTTTTCATAATCTAAAAAATTTAAATTGTTAATTATTCAAGTTTCGCAAGTAAAAATTCAGTAAAAACAATCGTATAAAAAAACGGCATAGAGGCTTCTGTAATTCACAGATTATTAGTATATTTAAGCGTCAAAACCAAAAATACTAACAGCCCTATGCCGATATACAAAAATAACTCCATTTTATCAGAAATCAGCGTTTTTTTCAAGAAAGATGATTCAAACAGTGCCCTTTTTACCCTAACGAATATGCTAAAAGGTTTCAACATGTCGGAGAAGGTCCTCTTCGGGAGCAGGAGCAAATTCAACAGCAAGTATTCCCTGCTGCAGGTGCTCGAGTTGCTGATTATGTTTCCCTGTTTCATGATCAAGAATCCTTACAATTATTGTCGATCATCCCTAAGCGGCTT
>DASRQG010000100.1:0-2250 GCA_035645995.1 Mariniphaga sp.
CGGAATAAACGATGCTCCATCGCTTGCAATGAGTGATGTTGGTATTGCAATGGGAGGAATGGGCAGTGATGCTGCTATTGAAGTGGCAGATGTAGTAATACAAACAGATCAGCCTTCTAAGATTATCACTGCAATGAGGATAGCAAAGACAACAAAAAAAATAGTTTATCAGAATATTACTTTAGCATTTTCCATCAAATTAATTGTCCTTTTACTGGGAAGTTTGGGGGTCGCTAATATGTGGGAAGCTGTTTTTGCTGATGTGGGAGTTTCACTCATAGCCATTTTAAATGCGGTGAGGATACTGAGAATGAAGTTTATATAATCGCATCGAGTGTGGTGATCGCAGAAGCTTAAAGATTTATGGAATATAATCTCATCTATGACAATCTGTGAATTATGTAACTTTTTTTCAAAATAATGTAATAACTACATTAGTATTTAAGGCCATCTTTAAAGACCTATATTCATAAAAAAAACAATCAGTGATGAAACCACTTTACATAGGATCTTTACAAATTAAACTCCCAATTATTCAAGGAGGTATGGGAGTAGGCGTATCTCTTTCAGGATTAGCTTCTGCCGTTGCAAATGAAGGCGGTATAGGAGTAATCTCTTGTGCCGGTTTAGGGTTGTTATATCGTCAGAAACCTGCAGACTTCTTTAAAGACTGTATATGGGGCTTGAAGGAAGAATTACGCAAGGCTCGAGAAAAGAGTACTGGATTAATTGGTATTAATATAATGGCTGCACTTACTAATTTCTCGGATATGGTACGTACAGCAATACATGAAAAAGTTGATTTCCTTTTCGTTGGGGCAGGACTTCCTCTTGACTTACCTTCGTATCTTACCTCAGATAGCAAAACTAAGTTAGTACCCATTGTTTCATCATCGCGTGCAGCAAAAATTATTTGTGAAAAATGGAAGAATAACTATGATTATTTACCCGATGCAATAGTGGTGGAAGGGCCAAAAGCAGGAGGCCATTTGGGTTTTAAAAAGGAACAAATTGAAAATGAGAACTTCAGATTAGAAAATATTGTTCCAGAAGTTGTTCAGGTAGCTTTGCAATATAAGAACATTAAACACATACCTATTATTGCTGCCGGAGGTATTTATTCTGGTCAGGATATACATAGGTTTATTGAGCTGGGGGCTGCAGGTGTACAAATGGGGACAATCTTTGTGACTTCAGAAGAATGTGATGCTCCTCTTGAGTTTAAGCAAACATATATCGACTCGAAACTAGAAGATATCTTAATAATAAAAAGTCCTGTTGGAATGCCCGGTAGAGCTATACGTAATGAATATATCATTAAGATTGAGTCGGGCTCGGAAGAACCCGCTGGTTGCCCATTACATTGTATAAAAACATGCGACTACAAGAAAAGCCCGTATTGCATAATGAAAGCACTATATAATGCTTATAGAGGAGACATGAAAAAAGGATATGCATTTGCTGGGAGCAATGCATATTTAGCAAATAAAATCTCAACAGTGAAAGAAATAATTGCTACATTAATAATCGAATACGAAGCTGCAGAGTTGAAAATGCTATAATAAGTTTCTGAAGTTTACTTTATTTTTAAATCATCCAATCCCTTTTGGTTCTTATCTGCACGTTTATGAGCTTTATCTGCACGCTTTTCTTTTAAACTCTTTTGAGGAGCTTTTTTATCCGATCGCCCTTTTTCATTACTATCTTTTGACATAACCTACATATTATTAATTCAAATACAAATATGGAGGATACTAAGCCCAATTGTGTTACATAAGAAACAAAATCTATTGCATATTTTACAGATTAACAATTCGATTAATTTTTATACCTTTACTCCATGAACAACAAAATTCATTAAAACATAAATATTAAAAAGAACGTTCTTGAGTAAATGAAAAAATTAATAGCCTATCCTCTCTCGGCCATTTATTATCTGTTATTTGGAGGTACGCTGGTTATCTTCCATGTAATTCAATGGGCATGCTTCAATCTGTTTGGATATGAGGCACACAAAAAAAGTGCCGATGGTTTAATGTTTTTTCTTGTATTGAATACTTATATTCTTGGTACTAAATATAAGTTTTTGGGATTAGATAAACTTCCTTCAGATACTCCTCTGATTATTGCTGCCAACCACCAAAGTTGGTATGATATTACAGCAATTGGTTGGTATATGCGAAAAGTGCATCCTAAGTTTGTAAGTAAGATTGAATTAGGGAAAGGGATTCCAAGTATTTCTTATAACCT